>NZ_JAEHNT010000003.1:0-52780 GCF_016742815.1 Lactobacillus sp. A27 | reverse complement strand
TTTTTGCGATTGCGATCATTATTATTTTGACGACGCTTATTGTTACGTCTTCTAGGCTTCTTTGAACCTGCATTATCTTCTTGTTTCTTTTCGTTCTTACGAATAGAAGAAACAGAGATCTTTATTTTATTGTTTTTCTCAGCGGGAGCGGAGTTTTGGAAACTACCTTTTAATTTTGCAACTTGTGCATCATCTATTGATGACATATGGTTCTTTATATCGAAGCCCAATTCCTTTGCTTTTTGGACTACAACTTTATTATCGACGCCCACTTCTTTTGCGACTTCATAAATTCTTTTCTTTGCCATCCAATCACACTCCTTCATTTATTTTTTTAATCAATGCCTTGGTAAAACCGACATCGGTTAATCCTAAAACTTTACGTTTTTTGCTGATAGCTTTGGAAATCTCATCAGCTGAAAATAAGTTTATTATAGGAACATTAACTTTTCTGGCAGCACGATCAACTTTTTCAGCGGTGTTGTCTTGAACGTCACACGCCATGATGACCGCGGTAATTTTTCCTTTGTTAAGCTTGGCAATCACAGTTTCTGTCCCAGTAATTAATTTACCAGCTCGCTGTGCTAAACCTAACAAATTAATCGCTTTTTGTCTATTTTGCAAACTTATTTATCACCAAACAATTCTTTTCTTGCTTTTTGATGATCAACATATGAATAAAGCTCGTCATAAAAA
Organism: Lactobacillus sp. A27; assembly: GCF_016742815.1. Classification (NCBI taxonomy): domain Bacteria; kingdom Bacillati; phylum Bacillota; class Bacilli; order Lactobacillales; family Lactobacillaceae; genus Lactobacillus; species Lactobacillus sp. A27. The sequence continues at coordinate 52,084 of NZ_JAEHNT010000003.1, read as the reverse complement.
CTATCTGGAACCTTAGCCCCTAAGCTACGATCTAAAATATGCTTTTCTTTAGCGGCTTTAATCTTGGTTGGATCAAGTGAAACATATGCGCCGCGTCCTGCTTTTTTGCCAGTAGGATCAACAGCAATATTCTTTTCTTTATCGATTACGACACGTACCAACTCTTTTTTAGGTTGCATAGTGTCGGTTAATAAATCCTTCCGCATTGGGATTTTTCTTTTTTTCAAAAAATCACCTATTCTTCAGTATTATCTTCGCTTGAACTTTCTTCTACCTGTGTAGCTGCTTTATCTGTATCAACTGAACTATCCTCATCAGATTCAGTATCAGCAGATTTGGCTGCAGTGTCTGACTCTTCATCAACAAATTCTACTTCAGATTCTGGACGAATATCAATCTTATAGCCTGTTAAGCGAGCAGCAAGACGTACATTTTGTCCCTTCTTACCAATAGCAAGTGACAATTGGTAATCTGGAACAATTACTAATGCACTCTTTTCTTCTTCATTATCACCAAATTGAACAGCAATTACTTCTGCTGGATTCAATGCATTAGCAATAAAGTCAGAAGGATCTTCTTCGTACTTAACGACATCAATATTTTCGCCACCAAGTTCATTAACAACATTTTGAACACGGGCACCCTTTTGACCTACACAAGTACCAACTGGATCAATGTTAGGGTCATTTGACTTAACAGCCATCTTAGTACGGTCGCCAGCTTCACGGGCAATTGATACAATTTCAACAGTTCCATCATAAATTTCAGGAACTTCTTGTTCAAATAATCGCTTGACAACATCAGGTGCAGTTCTTGAAACAACGATTTGTGCACCCTTAGAATCTGAGCCAACATGAGTTACAAGTACACGAATTTGATCTTGTGGGTTGTAAACTTCATTTGGCATTTGGTCACGTTGAGGCATCACAGCTTCAACATTGCCAATATTAACATATACAAAACGATTATCACGTCGTTCAACAGTACCTGTAACTAATTCATCTTCATATTGAGAATATTCGTCAATAATATGACTTCTTTCTGCTTCACGAAGACGTTGCATAATAACTTGCTTAGCAGTTTGAGCAGCAATTCGACCAAAGTTCTTTGGTGTAACTTCAAATCGAATTTCATCCCCAACTTCATAAGCACGATTAATTGCCAAGGCGTCTTTCAAACTAACTTCAAGACGGTCATCTTGTACTTCATCAACGACTGTCTTAACAGCCATTACCTTGAAGTTACCTCTTCTTTCATCGAAGTCAACTTCAACGTTTTGTGCTTGATTATAATTTTTCTTGTATGCAGCTACCAAAGCGGCCTTGATTGCATCAACAATAACATCTTGTTTAATGCCCTTGGTCTTTTCCAAGGTAGCAAACGCTTCTAGCATTTCTTTAGACATAAGTTTTTGATCAACCTTTCTAAAATTCAATTGCAAAACGAATCTTTGCAATTAACTTACGAGGGATAGTTAATTTCTTTCGTCTTGTTTTATCTTTTACTTCTAATACAATCTCATCATTATTATAGGATTTAAGCGTACCTTCATACACTTTTTTGTCCTCAATTTTTTGATAAAGACCAATATGAACATAATCATTCAGTGCTCTCTCCCAATCAGCTTCAGTCTTAATAGGGCGTTCAGCACCTGGAGATGATAACTCTAAAACATATGGATCAGGAAGCGGATCAGGATCAATTGTATCAAGTTTTTCAGAAACCAATTCACTTAAAGCCGCAATTTCATCGATATCGATACCATTGGGCTGACGATCAACATAGATTCGTAAATAGTTTTGACCTTTTTCCTTAACGTATTCCATATCAACTAACATGTCGCCATGCTCGTCAATAATTGTTTCGACAACTGGACGAACAAGATCTATAACTTTAGACAAAAAATTTCCTCCGTAATAAAAAGAGTGAGCATTACTGCTCACTCGAATTTACCTATTCGAACTTCTCTATTAGTATACCATGTTTTACATAACAATGTAATAATAACTCCTAGAAAAGTGATAATTGATTTTCATCGGGCATACCTTCCAGTACGCCATTGTCTTCGAAATAATTCATGATTGTTTGTGAAACTTTGCCGCGTTTTGCTAAATCTTCTTTAGATAAGAATTTCTTTTCAGCACGCGCAGCGACAATTTGCTTAGCCGCATTGTCACCTAAACCAGGAACCGCATTAAATGGTGCCAAAATAGTATGCTTATCTAAAATCTTGAAATCCGTAGCTTCTGATTGATCAATATCAACCATTTTAATTTTAATGCCGCGTTCAAGACATTCGTTAGCAATTTCCAAAACTGTCAATAAACTTTTATCTTTGGCTGAAGCATCGTTTCCTTTATCTTGAATTTCTTTCATTGCAGCTTTAACAGTGTTTTTACCATGACTCATTGCAACTAAATCAAATAAATCAGCACGCACTGAGAAATAAGCAGTGTAATAAATTTCTGGATAATATACTTTAAACCAGGCGATACGTAAAGCCATTAAAATATAAGCAGTGGCGTGAGCTTTAGGGAACATGTACTTAATCTTTAAACAAGAAGGAATATACCAATCAGGAATATTTTTATTCTTCTTCAAAATTGCCATATTTTCATCACTAATACCACGTCCGTGACGAACAGACTCCATAGTTGAAAAGGCAACTTCTGGTTTAACTCCCCAGTGAATCAAGTCCATCATAATGTTATCACGACAACCAATAACATCCTTTAATTTGCAAGTACCGTTATTGACTAAATCTTCTGCATTTCCTAACCATACATCGGTACCATGTGACAAACCAGAAATCTGCAATAATTCCGCAAAAGTTGTTGGTTTAGTTTCTTCAAGCATCCCTCTAACAAAACGTGTACCAAATTCTGGAACACCTAAAGTACCTGTTTCTGATTGGATTTGTTCTGGTGTTACTCCTAGAATTTTAGGACTTGAGAAAAGAGACATAACACCAGGATCATCCGGTGGAATAGTCAATGGATCAATTCCTGAAAGATCCTGCAAGTGACGAATCATGGTTGGATCATCGTGACCCAGAATATCAAACTTCAAAATATTATCGTGAATTGAGTGGAAGTCGTAGTGTGTAATTAACCATGCTGCATTAACATCATCAGCTGGATAAGATACAGGAGTAAAATCATAAATATCCATGTCATCAGGAACTACAACAATACCAGCAGGGTGCTGACCTGTAGTTCTTTTTACTCCACGAATACCACTAGCCAGGCGATCCAATTCCGCATTTCTAGCTTTCAAATCACGCTCTTCATCAAAGTGTTTTGCATAACCATATGCAGTCTTATCTGCAACCGTCGCAATAGTTCCGGCACGATAAGAATTATCTGGACCGAACATTACTCGAATAAAGTTATGCGCAACTGGTTGATAGTCTCCTGAGAAGTTCAAATCGATATCAGGAACTTTATCCCCATGGAAGCCTAGGAAAGTCGCAAACGGAATATCCTGTCCATCTTTAACTAAAGGCGTTCCACATTTTGGACAATCCTTATCAGGTAAGTCAAATCCAGAACCATATTCACCATTTTCAAAGAATTGCGAATATTTACACTTAGGACAACGATAATGTGGTGCAAGTGGATTAACTTCCGTAATTCCTGACATAGTAGCTACCAGACTGGAACCTACAGAACCACGAGAACCTACCAAGTAACCATCTTTATTTGACTTGGCCACCAGACGTTGAGAAATCAAGTAAATAACCGCATATCCATTAGAAATAATAGAATTTAATTCTAGATCAATTCTGTCTTTTACGATTTTAGGCAACGGCTTGCCATAAAGTTCATACGCCTTATCATAAGTTAACTTTTTCATTTCTTCATCAGCGTGTTCAATATGAGGTGGATATAATCCATCCTTAATTGGCTGAATCTCAGAAATTTCATCAGCAATCTTATTTGTATTATCAATAACGATTTCTTTGGCTACATCTTCACCTAAGAAACTAAATGCATCAAGCATTTCCTGAGTTGAATAAAAATGCAAATCAGGCTGCGGTTTATTTCTATTTGGATTAGATCGTTGCGCTGAAATTAAAATAGTTCGGTAAATAGCATCATGTGGTTCAACATAGTGTGCATCTCCTGTTGCAACAACAGGCTTATTCAATTCTTTACCTAACTTATAAATATTCCCAATAATTTCTTCAAGTTGTGCTTCATCTTTAATTAATCCATCCTCGATTAATTGAGAATAATTTGCAGGAGGTTGTACTTCCAAAAAGTCATAAAACTTAGCTTTTTCTCTAGCCTCGTCATAACCTTTCTGCATCATTGCTACAAAGACATCACCTTGCCAACAACCTGAGCCATAAAACAGACCTTCATGCAAACGAGCTAAATCTGATTTAGGAGTACGCGGAATTCGATAAAAGTCTTTCGTACTTGCTATTGAAACTAGTTTGTATAAATTCTTTAATCCCTTTTGATCTTTAGCCAAAATCGTCATGTGAGATGGTCGAGCTCGCTTATAAACCTCACCATGTGCAGCATAACCATTTAAGTTATTCAAATTATCTTCATTATATTTTTTCTTAAATGCATCTAGCAGCTTATACATTAAGTAACCAGTTGCTTCCGCATCTTGATTAGCTCTATGGTGATGTTCCAAGGAAACATTATATTTTTTGGCTAATGAATCCAAAGTATGACGGTTCTGTTCAGGGTGAAGCAAACGAGAAACTTCTAGCGTATCGACAACTGGTTGTGTGATTTCACTAAGACCAGATCTTCTTAAAGCGGCATTAACAAAGCCGACATCAAATTGAACATTGTGTCCACATAAAGGACGATCACCATAAAAGTCTTGGAATTGCTTAATAACTACATCTTCATCATCAGCAGCACTAACCATCTCATCCGTAATTGAAGTTAAATTAATGGTTTGTTCACTCAAAGGATGGTGTGGGTTAATGAATTTATCAAAACGTTCAATAACTTCGCCGTTTTTCATCTTAACAGCACCAATTTCAATAATAGTGTCATAAACAGATGAAAGACCAGTAGTTTCAACGTCGAAAATAACAAATTCACGATCTTCATAAGTCATTGGAGCTGGATTGATAACCAATAATGCATGGTCATCTATCATATTCGCTTCAACACCATATAAGATTTTTGTGCCTGTAGCTTTACCTGTACTATAAGCTTCTGGGAAGGACTGAACATCACCATGATCTGTAATAGCGATAGCCTTCTGACCAAATTTTTTAGCAGTTTTAATAAAATCACTTGGTGCATTAGTTGCATCTAATTGACTCATATTAGTGTGCAAATGAAGTTCTACTCTCTTTTGCTCACCCTCATATTTTTCCGTTCGTCCGATATGTTCAACTGTTTCAAAGCTGCTAATGTTGAATACTACATCATGTACCCATTGATCATCGATTGCTGAACCTTGCATTTTAGCCCAAGTACCAGGCTTAATTGCAGCCATTTGCTCAATTTGTTCCTTATTTGAAGCAAATTTCTTAAACGCAATTGAATCACTATAGTCAGTAATTTCACCTGTAAAAATTACTGAACCGTTTTTCAATTCTCTACTTTCAATATTGAAAATATTACCTTCAATTACAACATTTCGAGTACCATCTTCAACATCTTGAATTTGCGTAATCGGAGCATTTTCATCTAGTTTTCGATTGCCATAACTAGTACGCTTGGTTTGGTACTGCTGCTTTGGTTTAGGCTTCGGCTTTTCCGGAGTATTGTTAAAAGCCTCCTGCATACTTTTTTCATGTTCATGCTGAAGCTCTTGCAAACTTTCTAAACTGTTTTGTAAATTAGTTTGATCGACTTCGGTTATAAATTTTAAATTAAAGAAACCAAAGTCACGCATCTCTTCAGCCAAATCATCTAAAGCCTTTTGTTCGATTAATCCATCAATTACATTGTTATCTACTGGAATAACCCAACGACCATTTTCTTTTTTAGGTTTTTGTCCAGCTAAAAATTCTCTAGCGACGGGAGATAAAGTATTTGAATTCTGTACCGCATAATGCCAGTAATCTGGCAAGTATTGATCAGAACCATCACCTGTACCAACAAAAAATCTTACATTTACAAATGCTGAAAAAGTTTCTTCTATTGCTTTTCTTAATGCTACATAAGTGTCATATTTCAAAGGAGTATCAAAAAAAACATGGATATCCCACCTATGTTCTTTAGCGTAAACATCCACGTTTTCAACCTTTCCCTTTTGAAGAAGATCATTATCTTCAAAACTATCAGGGAAATGAACTTGTTTGAGCAATTTTAAGAAAAGATCATTTTTATTTGCCACAAAAATTATCCTAACTCTTGATTTACAAACTTATCTAATTCATCAATTGACATTTCGGTTGCCTTATCATCAGTAGGTCTCTTAACCTCAACGATACCATCAGCAGCCTTCTTACCAACCGTAATTCTAATAGGTGCACCGACTAAATCTGCATCTGCGAACTTAACACCAGCACGTTCCTTACGGTCATCGTATAAAACATCATACTTTTCACTGAACCTCTTTTCAAGTTTTTCAGCTAATTCGGTTTGATCTTCTTTATTCATTTTCATTTGAACAATGTGAATTGCAAATGGTGCAATTTCTTTTGGCCAAGCAACACCGTGTTCAGTCAAGTGTTGTTCTACAGCTGCTGAAAGCATTCTGGTAACACCAATACCATATGAACCCATGATAACAGGCTTAGCCTTACCATTTTGATCCAAGAAATCAGCACCCATAGTCTTAGTGTAATAAGTTCCAAGCTTGAAAATATGACCAACTTCGATTGATGTTGTGAACTTAAGTGGCAAATGATCAACAGGATCTGGTTCGCCTTCGTTTGCTGTTCTAATGTCAGCAAATTCATCAACCTTAAAATCACGACCCAAGTTAGCATTTTCAAATTGGTAATCAGTTTCACCAGCGCCAACGACTACGTTGTAAAGATTCTTAACAGTTTCGTCTGCAATAATCTTGTCAGCCCAATCAGCATTAACAGGACCAACGCCGCCCTTTTCACTACCAGTAATTTCTTTCAAATCAGCAGTGTCTGCTTCATGAACTTCATCAGCGTCAAGAACATGTCCAAGTTTTACTTCATTGATTTGCTTATCGCCACGAATTAAAACCAAAACTTTTTGATCATCCGCAATATAAAGAATACTCTTAACAATTCTAGTTGCTGGAACATTCAAGAACTTAGCTAATTTTTCGATTGTATCACAATCTGGAGTTGCTACTTTAGTAAGTTCCTTGGCATCTTCTGGTTCTTGTTTAAAGGTATCAATACTCTTAGCCATTTCAAGGTTAGCAGCATATGTTCCCTTTTCATTAGTAGCAATAGTATCTTCACCAATAGCAGCTGGTGCTTGGAATTCAGTTGAGTTTTTACCACCCATTGTACCTGAGTCAGCAATTACTGGGTGTACAGTAACACCGGCACGCTTAAAGATTCGCTTATATGCACTCTTTTGATCATCAAATTGCTCATCTAATTGATCACGAGTTGCGGCAAAACTATAACCATCAAGCATGACAAATTCACGACCACGGAGTAAACCGAAACGAGGACGATTTTCATCACGGAATTTAGTTTGAATTTGGTACAAAGCTAATGGCATTTGCTTATAACTCTTAAGGTTCTTAGCAATAATTTCAGTAAAAGTCTCTTCATGGGTAGGTCCAAGCAAACTTTCACGGCCATGGCGATCCTTCAATTTGAACATTTCAGCGCCGTACTTCTTGTAACGACCTGATTCTTGCCATAAAGTAGCTGGTAATAAATGAGGCATGATCATTTCAGGAACATTGATTTTTTCCATTTCATCTTCAATAATTCCTTCAGCCTTACGTAATACACGATAACCTAATGGAAGATAAGCATAAACACCAGCAGTAACCTGACGAATATATCCCCCTCTAATCATCAACTTGTGGCTTTCTGCCACAGCATCTGATGGAGCTTCCTTTAAAGTTGGCATAAAAAATTTTGATTGACGCATTACTTTCTCCTAAAGTAAAAACAAAACTAACTATTATTAATTATTTTATAAAATAGCGATAAATGTCATTGCCTGTAACTGCAATAATTAATACTAATAATAAACCAAAGCCAATTAATTCAACAATTGCCTCATGTTCTTCTGAAATTGGTTTACCACGAACTAATTCAATTAAGTTCAATAAAAGTTTACCACCATCTAAACCTGGAATTGGAATTAAATTAACAATTCCCAAATTAATTGAGATCATTGCTAAAAAGGCTAATACATATGTAAAGCCCATTTGTGAAACTTGCGAAGTTTGAGAGTAAATTCCTACAGGACCAGATAATTTATTAAGACTAAAATGTCTAAATAAGTTACCTACTGCATTAAAAATCAAACCGGTTGTAGAAACAGCTGTATCCCAACCTCTTTTTAATTTTACGCCAGCATTTTCATTACTTTTAGCAACAATACCTATTTGATAAATTTTTTGCTTCTGAATTCGATGAGCCTTTGGTTTAACTATTACAGTTTTAGTAGAGCCATCTTTACTTAATTCAAATTTAAGACTCTTACCTTTGCTTTGATTAACTTTTTCAGTTACCTGTTCAAAGCTATTAATCTTTTGACCATTAACCGCTACAATTCGATCACCTGGTTCAATTTTAGCAATCTGAGCAGGTGAACCATTCGTAGTAGATTGAATAGTAGTTGTGGCTGGACCTGGCACCGTAAATGTCCAGATTAAGAACACAACAAAACCTAATAAAATATTCATAAAAGGACCAGCAAAATTAGTTGCTAACTTTTGCCAGACCTTTGCTTCATTAAATTGAGTATCACGAGGTGCAATGATTAATTCGGTACCATTTTTTTCAATGATAGTTGCATCATGATTAACATGGTAAGTTACCGGTTTATTTTCATCGCCATTCTCATAGCCTTCAATTACTAAATTATCTACTAAATCTGCCTTAGTAACTTGAACGGGAATACCCTCTATTGGCATGTCAGATTCAGAAGCATCTATTCTAACCACTTCATCCTGATCATTTAACTGCAAAATTACAGTCATGCCCGGATCTAATTTGCTTTCATCATCAGATCCTGCTAATCGAACATAACCACCAAGTGGTAGCCACCTGATAGTATAAGTAGTAGGATTTCTTCTAATCTGAAATAACTTAGGTCCCATACCAATTGAGAATTCTCGCACAAGTATACCTGATTTTTTGGCTACAATAAAATGTCCAAATTCATGGACAAAAACTAATAAGCCAAAAACGATTAAAAAGATTAGTATACCTTTCAATAAAATTCTCCTAGTGAACAATACCTAAGATAGCAGCTACTACGGGTAAAACAAATAACATACTATCAAATCGGTCTAAAATACCACCATGTCCTGGTAAAATTTTACCAGAGTCTTTAACACCGTAGAAACGCTTATATGCTGACTCAACTAGGTCACCCATTTGACCTACGATTGAAAGGAAGAATGCCAAAATTACCATAGTTAATTCGGAAACTCCAAAAACAATGTTAAAGTGACTCAAAATTGCTAGGTAAATTGCACTACAAATCAATGCACAAATAACGGCACCAATTGATCCTTCCCAAGTTTTATTAGGGCTAATTACTGGCCATAACTTATGTTTTCCAATCTTACGACCGATCATGTAAGCACCAATATCAGTTGACCAAACAACTACAAACACGTAACCCAATAAAGCTAAACCATTTTGCGGGTAAGCTCTAATGGCTGCCATGTAGTGGAAGCCAATCCCTATATAAAGTGATGCCAAGATGTAAACACCAACATCATCGAAAGTAGTCTTATTTTTAGAAAGTACTGTCCAGGTTAAGAACAGCATAACAATTCCAAAGAATACTCCGAATTTGGTTATATTAGGTGGGAATGCCTTAAAAAATGCATCCGGCACTGTCCATGTCAAAGTTGCAAGCAATGCTAGCAAGAAATCAAATGAGACCAAAATCTGTTTTTTCATTAAAAAGATCTCACTAATGCCGACTGCAGCAAATAATACAGTCAACCAATCCATCCAAAGGCCACCTGCAAGCACAATTGGAATAAATAAAATCAAGGCAATAACTGCCGTAATTACACGTTGTTTCATATTTAACTATCCGATTCGTCTACCTTACCAAAGCGCCGATTACGGTGCTTAAAATCATTTACAAATTTTCTTAAATCATCTTCATCAAAATCTGGCCAATTTTTATCACTAAAAGCCAACTCTGAATAAGCTAATTGCCACAATAAGAAATTAGATATTCTTTGTTCTCCTGATGTCCTAATTAACAGGTCAGGATCTTGATACTTGCCAAAATTTTTGGTCATCAAGTGCTGGGAGATCATTTTCTCGGTAATGTCTTCACTTTTTAGTGCACCAGCTTCAATCATGCCACCTAATTCTTTCATTGCAGTCGTTATTTCTCTTCTAGAGCCATAATTAAAAGCGAAATTAAGAATTAAGCCAGTATTATGAGCAGTTTCTGACATTGCTCGTTGTACTATTTTATAAGTCTTTTCTGGCAATTCGTCTAAGTAACCCATAATGTTTACTTTAACGTTATTTTCCATCAAAGTCGGCATGTATTTGTCGAAAAAGCGCACGGGAAGATTCATTAAATAAGCTACTTCTTCTTTAGGTCTAGCCCAGTTTTCAGTAGAAAAAGCATATAAAGTTAGCACTTTAATTCCTAACTTATTAGCTGCTAGGGTAATTCGCTCAACATTATCCATGCCTTCACGATGTCCTACAAAACGAGGCTTGTGCCTTTTCTTAGCCCAGCGTCCATTACCATCCATGATAATGGCTAAATGATTTAATTCATTATCCGTCTTGCTCATGCTTAACCTTGAGTAATTTCCTTACGCTTTTCATCAGCAAGTTGATCGATCTTTTTAGTAGAATCATCAGTTACCTTTTGAACTTGCTTTTCTAAATTGCGTTGTTCATCTTCAGTAATATTACCGTCTTTTTGTTCTTTCTTCAAAGCGTCCATAGCTTCGCGACGAACATTTCTAACGGCGATTTTAGCATCCTCAGCGTATTTTCCAACTTCTTTGGCGATTTCTTCTCTTCTTTCACCAGTAAGTTGAGGAATAACTAATCTAATAACCTTACCATCATTGGCTGGAGTTAAGCCTAAATTAGAAGCTAAAAGAGCATGTTCAATATCATCCAAACTATTTTGATCATATGGAGTAATAAGCAAAACACGTGGTTCTGGAATAGTAATACTTGACATTTGAGTCAATGGAGTAGGTGCACCATAATATTCAACTTGAACATTGTCAAGAAGAGCAGCATTGGCTACACCGGCACGAATTGAAGCTAATCTCTTTTGATAAACCTTAATAGATTTATCCATGTTATCTTGTGCTTTTTTAATAGTTTCGTTATTCATTATTTGTCACCTCTAATAACAGTACCAATATTTTCACCCATAACAACCTTCTTAATGTTGCCTGGAGTATTAACGTTAAATACAATTAATGGAATTTCAGTATCCATTGAAAGTGAACTTGCAGTTCTATCCATAACCTTCAAGTCTTTTGAAATCAAATCAAGTTGAGTTAATTCAGTAAACTTAGTAGCTGTTGGATCAGTCTTAGGATCAGCTGAGTAAACACCATCTACACCATTCTTGGCCATCAAAATTACATCAGCGCCAATTTCAGCAGCACGAAGAGCAGCAGTAGTATCAGTTGAGAAGTATGGGTTGCCTGTACCACCACCAAAAATAACTACGCGCCCCTTTTCAAGATGACGGAGTGCTCTTCTTCTAATATAAGGTTCAGCAATTTGTCTCATTTCAATTGAAGTTTGCATTCTAGTAGGAACACCAACTTTTTCAAGACCATCTTGTAATGCTAATCCATTCATAATGGTAGCAAGCATACCCATGTAATCGGCTTGTGCACGTTCCATGCCTAACTTAGCACCGGTTTCACCGCGCCACATATTACCGCCACCACATACTATGCCGATTTCAACACCTAAATCATGAACAGATTTAATTTCTTTAGCTAAATGACCAATTACAGTTGGATTAATTCCATTTCCCTTATCACCTGCTAAAGCTTCACCTGATATTTTTAAAATGATACGTTTATATTTAACTTGACTCATAGTGACCTCCTCTAATAGCTTTAATTATTCTACCATATCTAACTCAACAATGTCTTGATAGTAAAAACAATCATAATAAAAAATAAAAAGGAGAAGCACTTAATGTACTCCTCCTTTCTATCATAATGTAATTTTTAAATTACTTCATTTGTTCGCGAACTTCAGCAGCAAAGTCTTCTTGCTTCTTTTCGATACCTTCACCAACTTCGAAACGTTGGAAAGCAACTAACTTAGCGCCTTTATCCTTCAAGAATTCGCCAACAGTCTTGCTATCATCCATGATGTAGTCTTGTGATAAGACTGCAAATTGCTTATCTACTTGAGTGTTATCATCGATAAAGCGTTGCATCTTACCAGGGATAATTCTGTCCCAGATCTTTTCTGGCTTGCCTTCTTCTTTAAGTTCAGCCTTAATGTCTTCCTTAGCCTTAGCTAAAACATCATCAGTTAATTGCTTTTCTGAACCATAAACAAGGTGTGGCAATGGCTTCTTGTGTACCAATGCACGACTTTCATTATCTTGATCAATCTTGTGGTTCATTACAGCTAATTGATCAGTAATAAATTGATCATCTAATTCGTCAGGTGAGATAACCTTTGGCTTCATAGCTGCAATGTGCATTGCCAAGTGCTTAGCAGTAGCTGCATCGGCACCTTCTAAAACGGTAATAACACCGATTTGGCCACCATTGTGTTGGTAAGCACCAAATTCTTGATCATCATTCTTCTTTTCCAAAGCGAAGCGACGTAAAACAATCTTTTCACCAATGGTAGCAGTTGCATTAACGAATGCTTGATCTAAAGTTGAACCATCGTCCATCTTTAATTCCTTAGCTGCTTCCATATCAGCAGGTTGACCTTCAGCAATGGTCTTAGTTGCGTCCTTTACTAAGTTAACAAACTTATCATTTGAAGAAACAAAGTCAGTTTCTGAGTTAACTTCGGTGATAGCTGCTACATTACCATTAACGTAAACACCAGTCAAGCCTTCAGCTGCAACACGGTCAGCCTTCTTAGCAGCCTTAGCCATACCCTTATCACGAAGATATTGGATAGCCTTGTCCATGTCACCTTCAACTTCTACCAATGCCTTCTTAGCGTCCATAACGCCAGCACCAGTACGTTCACGTAATTCTTTAACTAATTTTGCAGTAATTTGTGCCATTAATAGATCCTCCTACGGAACTAACAGTAAAAACTAGTCTTCTGGATTTTCTTCAGCGCTAACGATTTCTTCTGAACCATCAGCATTTTCCTTAAAGTCAACCTCAACAGATTCGTCATCTTGACCTTGCTTACCTTCAACGATAGCGTCAGCCATAGCACCAGCGATTAAGCGGATAGCACGAATAGCGTCATCGTTTGATGGGATAACTACGTCAATTGGATCTGGATCAGTGTTAGTGTCCACCATAGCTACAACTGGGATACCCAAAATGTTTGCTTCGTGAACAGCGATCTTTTCCTTCTTAGGGTCTACTACGAACAATACATCTGGGATTCTTGGCATATCTTCGATACCACCTAAGAATCTTTCAAGCTTGTCCATTTCCTTAGTTAAAAGTGCAACTTCTTTCTTTGGAAGAACATCAAAGGTACCGTCTTGTGACATTTCCTTTAATTGCTTTAATCTCTTAACACGGCTTTGGATAGTAGTCCAGTTAGTCAAAGTACCACCTAACCAACGTTGGTTTACGTAGTATTGACCTGCACGAGTTGCTTCTTCAGCAATTGAGTCTTGAGCTTGCTTCTTAGTACCTACAAATAAGAATACGCCACCGTCTTCGGCAACAGCCTTCATAAAGTTGTAAGCATCATCTAACATCTTGATAGTCTTTTGCAAGTCAATGATGTAGATACCATTTCTTTGAGTAAAAATGTAAGGAGCCATCTTTGGGTTCCATCTTCTAGTTTGGTGACCAAAGTGGACACCAGCTTCAAGCAATTGCTTCATTGTAACAACGTCTGCCATATTTATATTCCTCCTATGGTTTTATATCCTCTCAAGCGTTCATTTCATCATCAAACCACTACCTAGGGCACCACGATGATGATCGCTCTTGATGTGTTTTAAAAATTATATGCTAACACAGCATACTCGCCTATTTTACAAAAAATAATTTTATTTTTCAAGCTAAAAATTAATATTATGCTCTCTTAAAAATTTTTCTTTCCAAGCGCGTGAATGGTGCTTAAACCAATACTCTCTTTTTAAAGCTAATCTTTTATCGTCAAATTGCTCATGGTAAATCATACGAACTGGTCGCCTAGATTTGGTGTATTTAGCGCCTTTGCCAGAATTATGCATTTTCAGGCGATGATCTAAATCATTAGTAAAGCCACCATAGAAACTACCATCATTACAAAGCAAAACGTAAAAATAGTATTTACCTCGGGCGTCATGTTTAGCTTTATCTTCAGGGGTCTCTCGAACTATTCTTTGAATTAATGGCTTAAATTCATCATTTTTGTCATGAACTTCGATTGCATCCCTAAGTTCAGTTCCATCTGTCCCAGTGTGCTTTACGGCTTCAACGATAATTAAATTTGCATCATCTCCGCGGTGAGACACAAATGGTTGCACTAATTTTACACTCAAATCATGCTTCATGCAGTAGTAACAAATCTCGCCTAATCGCTCAGGTCGATGCACCATAAACATCTTCCCCTTCATTTTTAATAAGCCACTGGCAACTTCAATAATTTGCTCTAAATTAATTAACAATTCATGACGAGCAATTGCTTTTTTTCTATCTGGGTTTACCTCATGCCCTTCAGGGGCCTTAAAGTAAGGTGGGTTAACTGTTACTACATCGTAGCTATCCTTACGCAAAAATTTTGCAGCATTCAGTACATTATCCTTATACACTGCTATACGATTTTCCATTTGATTAAGTTCAATAGAACGCTTAGCTTGCGAATATATTTCGTCTTGAATCTCAATTGCATCATAGTGCGCACGATTGAAGTAAGCCATATAAATCGTTGCAGCACAATTTCCCGCACATAAATCTGCTACTTTATCGCGATCACGAATTTGATTCTTAGCCCAATAAGCCAAAAGCAATGTATCCATAGAAAAGCTAAAGGCAGTTTTATCTTGGATAATCCGCAAATCATCACTGTACATATAATCAATTCGTTCATTATCTTTAAGTTCTACCATAAAAATATTTGCCTTTCTTGTCTATCTATTTTTATAATATTACAACAATTGGAGGAACAAAAAGATGTTTTATAAAATAATTCGTCCGATTGCCCGCTTTATCGTATGGGTACTAAATGGACACTTACATATTCATCACAAGAATCGTTTACCTAAAGGTAACTATATCTTAGTTGCACCTCACCGTACCTGGTGGGAACCTATCTTGTTTGCCTTAGGTGCTAGTCCAATGGAATTTATGTTCATGGCTAAAATCGAACTATTCAAGAATCCGGTTTTACGTTTTATTTTAGATCATGCCCATGCCTTTCCTGTCGATCGAAAAAATCCAGGACCATCTGCATTAAAAATCCCAGTAAAAGGATTAAGAAAAGGGGAATTATCATTAATCATTTTTCCATCGGGCACAAGACACTCTGCTGAATTAAAAGGTGGTGCGCTTTTAATTTCTAAAATGTCGCAAAAGCCAATGGTTCCAGTAGTTTATCAAGGTCCATTAACTTTTAAAGGACTGCTTAAGCGCAACCCCCTAGAAGTTAACTTTGGTGATCCAATTACAATTGATCGTAAAACTAAATTAACTCATGAAAATGAAGCAATCATTTATCAACAATTAGAGGACGCTTGGAAAAAATTAGATGATGAACTTGATCCAAATTTCCATTATGTTGCCAAGTAAAAAATGCTTAACTCGTTTTTTGGGTTAAGTATTTTTTATTGCTTAAAATTTTTTAGTGTTAAAATAAGTAATTAGGTTTGATAATTAGTGGAGGAAATTACATTGTTAGAAAAAACATTTTATAAAATGATGCTCAGTAAATCCTTCCCTTTTCCCGTTAGAGTAACTTATTGGGATGGTAAAAGCGAAGTTTATGGTAACGGTACCCCAGAGATTGAAATTGTCTTTAACGAAAAAATCCCTATGGGCGACATTACTAGAAATGCTTCACTCGCACTTGGTGAAGGATACATGGATAAGAAAATTGAAATCCATGGGGATATTCAAAAATTAATTTTTGGTGCTTACGAAAGTGCCGACAGTTTCATGCGTTCCTCAAAGTTCCGCAAATTTTTACCAAAGCAAAAGCACACCGAAAAGCAAAGTGAAGAAGACGTACAAAGCCACTACGATATCGGTAACGACTTCTACAAGTTATGGCTTGATCCTACTATGACTTACTCTTGTGCTTACTTTGAAGATGGTAATGAAAATGATCTTGAACAAGCTCAAATTGCTAAAGTTCACCACATTTTAAACAAATTAAACCCACAAAAAGGCAAGACTTTACTCGACATCGGTTGTGGCTGGGGTACATTGATGCTCACTGCTGCTAAGGAATATGGTCTTAAGGTTACCGGTGTTACATTGAGTGAAGAACAATACAAATTAGTACAAAAGCGTATCTACGATGAAAACTTGCAAGATGTAGCTGAAGTTAGACTTGAAGACTACCGTGAACTTGGTGATCAAACCTGGGATTACGTAACTTCAGTTGGTATGTTTGAACACGTAGGTTCAGAGAACTTACCTAAATACTTCCAAGATGTTTACAAGTACTTAAACAAAGATGGTATTGCTTTGATCCACGGTATTACTCGTCAACAAGGCGGTGCTACTAACGCTTGGATCAACAAATACATCTTCCCAGGTGGTTACATTCCAGGTTTGCAAGAAATTGTCGGCGACATCGTTGACAGTGGCTTGCAAATCACTGATATGGAAGCTCTTCGTCGTCACTACCAAAGAACTCTTGAAATTTGGGACAAGAACTTCAACGCTGTTCGCGATCAAGTTGAAGATAAAATGGGGGAACGTTTCACTCGCATGTGGGACATGTACTTAAATGCTTGTGCTGCTTCATTTAAATCAGGCAATATCGATGTCATCCAATACTTGCTTACCAAGGGCCCTTCTGGTAAGAACTTGCCAATGACTAGAGATTACATGCTTAAGTAATTTAAAAATATTAACAGACCTGCATTAGATGCAGGCCTATTTTTTATTTAAAGTAAAAATTATTTTAATCTAAAGTTCAAAAAACAAGACTCCCTAAATAAAGGAAGTCTTGTTTTTGACTAGTATCGAGATTTAGTTTTTGTGTTTCTTATCATGACTATGAAGACTATCAAAACCAAACATTGCTGTAAAACTTGCTAATAACATTCCGAGTAAACCAATAATGCTATTATCGGCTTCACCAGTTTGTGGGAGTTTAGGCTCTGCAGCCTTATTTTCAACTGGATCTGAAACTACTTTAACATTATTTTCTCTTGTTACTTTGTCTTCAATAGGCTCTGCTATTTCAGTATGGCCTTGCTTTGCAATTTTAGTCTTAATAATCTTTCTTTCCTTCTTATACGCAGCCACCTTCTTTGGATTAGTTTTATCTAATTTATCCTTAGGTTTTACATTTTCAAAATGTTCATCAGACGATGTTTCAGAATCAGGTTGATCATCTGGGGTTGGATTTGGAGTTGGCTCTGGTTCTGGAGTAGGTTCAGGCGATGGAGTATCGCCATGATCACTAGGATTACCAGGGTTACCATCTGGTGCATAAGTTACAGTTATTACCCTGTTCAAATCATCTGGAGTTACTGTTGCACCACCTGCTACAACCTTATCAGCGTGATACCCAGGAATTACTGGAGTATCAACATTGCCAAAGGTATGGCTTTGCACATTCCATGGAGTTACGCTAATGATCTTCCCAGTTACATCGTCGAAGGTAATTTCACGAGTAAATATGAAGGTTTGCTTGTTATCAGCAGGCGTCTTATCACCAGCGCCAACGTAATGGATAGTTTGAGTACCCGTTCTCTTAACTTGATCCAATTCAGTGCCGTTTGGATACTTAGGACCTTCTGAATTCTTAGGATCTACCGGTTCACCTGGATGACCTGGATTATTTGATGTTACAGTTGTGGTGCCGTGCTTCAAGTTAATGATTACTTCTTGGGCGCTAGCTGTAAATTGACGTGGAATTTCTGGCACTTTTCCATCAAGTACATAGCCCTTTCCTGCAAGTTTTGCTAAATCGGTTGCTGGATCATACTTGAATGGATCATCTTCGTCACCACTGTCGTTTTTACCATACCCATCAATGTCTTTATCCTTGGTGTTGTCGTGGTATTTAACACTTATAGTACCTGATTTTACGTATTTAACCGTAATATCCTTACTTGGATCTTCTGAATCTGGATCTACCGGATCGCTTGGTTTTACGTTTTTGTCTAATGGATGATAGCCTTTATCTGAAAGATCTGGAATCTTACCAGAGTCTACCCTACTTGGATCCTTAGGATCAGTTGGAAATACCGGTTGATCTGCGCCTTTAATTTGCTTACCGTCTTTATCAACTGGGATAATCTTACCGTTCTTAGTATAAGTTACAGTAACTGTGATGCTGCCACTGTCCTGGGTCAACCCGGTAATTTCCTCTACATCGTTGCCTTTTCTGTGACTATCTATACCTGTTAAGTGGTAATCATTTTCTACCGGTGAAATTACTGCATCAAATGTATTCTTGCCATCGGCTTTCCAAATAACTTGTGGCTTGTCAGTCTTACTGTCATCGACTACCCATGTACCGTCTTGTTTTTTGGCATTTACTAATTTACCGGTTACCCTATCAACGTAAGCAGTACCAGTAAATGTTACTTGTTGCTGGTGGTTTGTAGGAACATCACCAGTAAATGTAGCACCATCACTATTTACATAGTTAACTGTTAAGTCAACTGTCTTAGTTAATTGATCAGGTTGCGCTTCTTTAACAGTGTTCGTTGGAATATCGGTAGGTGGTGTTTTGGGAGTGACAGGTACAACGCCGTCCTTAATATGATCATAAATAATAACTCGTTCATTCAAAGTTGAAACAACTTGTGTCCCCGCACATGCCCAGTGACTGCCCCACGCAGTATCATCAGCACCATAAGTTATGGTCATCCCTGGTTGATATTGAATTGCAACAGCACCCACAAAAGCATATCTGTTATCTTCAGATTTATTATCCCAGTCTGGATAATTATTTTGATCATGGCTGTTGCTTTCATCTGAATACCACCAACCATCATGGGTATCTGTAGCCTTGTCTTCATCTACGCCAACTTCAGTCTTATCTAGCGACGTTGGTGTATGAGGATTGTTGGCACTATAACTAACTCTGATTCTGACAGCTGTCTTGGTACCAACTCTAACTTCAGGAATTTCGATATCAGGATATTTTTCAGTCCCATTCTCACTTATAGAAGGTAATTTCAAGCCTTTAAAGAAGGCATTTTCATTATCATAAACATATCCGTCATTAGTTTTTTTAACATGTAATGTTACTGTTTGCGTAAGTTCAGAAGAATTTTCTTTCCGAATCCACCCCTTGTTCTTTAAATCATCTGCTTTATCACGTAAATAATTTCTTAAATAATCTCCACTGCTAGCTCCATCAAATAATTCAACGGTTCTAGTAAATTCCTTAGTAGTATTTTCATCAACCGGTCCAGTTACCGTAGACCCGGCAAGTTTTTCTATATCTGCTGAAGTGCCATCAGGATTTTCAGCTTTAACTTTTTCTAGATATTCTTTACCGTCTCCACGATGATTATTATTACCTACACCATCGGAATTTAAACTAGTAACAAAAATCCAAGCCTTATTTTTATCACCATCTTTAAAGGTAATTAGATTATTCTTGTCATCATAATAAATATCTTTAACAGAAACTTGTTTAATATTATTGTAGAAGAAGCCATCAGATGGATCCTTATAAATGATTAATTGTGGCCCATCACATTTATCATATATCCCATCTTTTTTATACGAATCAGAGCCATTAGGATTAAAAAGTTTAGGATCATCTGTTGCCTGAATACCTGAGAAAGTTCTCTCAATTCTCGAAATTTTAATTCGATCGGTTTCATCCCCCATATTCTCTAGATAATAAGAATTGTTCAAATTACTATAGGTGACTGTAATATCTTTATTTTGATACTTATCATTCAAATCAATAATGACTTTATTGTCACTTTTAATTTGCATTATATCTTTTTCTTTATCAGTCATCTTATCGGGACCAGCATGAGTAATAACAATAGCGTCTTTTTTACCATCAATCTCAATCTTTTGGGAAGGACCATCTATTACTGTAGTATTCACCTCTTTAGTTTTAGTCTTATCCTTAGTATCAGTGATAGTAACTTTATTAATCTTAGAATTTCTTTCATCATCAACACTCAAGCCTTGATTTTTAAAAGCTTCAGATTCTTCACCATTTAAAATTTGTTGATTTTGATGCTTATTCTTATAATCCTCGATAGCTGCTTTTTCATTATTAGCTGCAGCAATACCGCCATCAATGCTATGTTTAATGTCTTCTACTTGCTTACCACGTTCATCAGCAGTATCAGCCGTTTTTACAGGTTGCTTACCACGTTCATCAGCATTATCAGCAGCTTTTTCAGGTTGTTTACCACTAGGACGAATAACTACTTTATTACCAGCTTCATCTTGCTCTTTTTGTTTTTGATTGGCATAGTCATCAATAGCTTGGTTTACGTCTGTATCATCTTTAGTAGGGTCCTTAGCAACTTTTACTGGATCTTTTACTTCGGTTGATCCATTTTCTTCACCAGTTTGTCCCGACGCAGGTTCTTTGCTAGTTCCAGTTTGAGGAACATCCCCTGATACGTTAGTATCAGCGTGTACAATAGTGGCCGACCCACCCATAAAATACAAAGAGGTCCCCAATAATACACTTGCTGCACCTATACTCAGTTTACGGATACTAAATCTCTGCTTAACAGCAGTAACAATTCTTTTTCCCATTATTCTCTTTTTCTCTACTTCAAATCTAAATCATTTTATTCAAACAACATTTATTCCCTATAATTCGTTCAAAATGTAAATGTTATGTTTGAACAAACCAATTATGTTTTTTAACTACAATAAGTTATACATAATCGTCACATTAATGATATTTGCTATATATCGATAGTATAGATGTAAGCGCTTAAATTTACAATATGCAAAGTTTTTAATAACGCTATCTTATTTTATTCGTTATTTTTATAAATTCCCGCCATATAAATAAAATCAGTTTCTTAATGCCTGTTTCTAATGTAAATAAAATAATTTTACATACACAAAAAGCAAGACCTCTTTTACTAAGAAATCTTGCTCTTTGTTATATTAAATATATTTATTATGTTATGTTTTTACCAAATCACAATTCTATCTTCTGGATCAAGCCACATACCGTCATCCTTCTTAACGCCAAAAGCATCATAGAATTCATCTTGGCATTGGACCGGAATATTTACTCTAGTTGGTTGTGGTGCATGGACATCAGTTTGAACTTCAGTCTTAATTGCTTCAGGACGTTGCTTTTCCATCCAGCTTCTAGCATAGTTTTCAAACAAATCCTTCAAATTCGCACCATCAGATTTACCTGCTTGAACGGCACAAGCTAAACCGGCTAGGTCAGCGATGTTTTCAGAAACGACTTGCTTACCGTTAAGCTTAGCAGGACCATATTGCAAACCATTGAAAATATCGATCATTTGGCCGACACGCTTGTTGAATTCACCGAAGTCTTGCTTAGTCCACCAGTTGTTCATATTACCGTTCTCGTCAAACTTGGCACCATTATTGTCAAAGGCGTGAGAAACTTCGTGACCAATAGTAGCACCGATACCACCGTAGTTAGCACCTCTTGATTGGTTAATATCGTAGAATGGCTTTTGCAAAATACCAGCTGGGAAAGTTAAATCGTTTCTTTGTGGGTCGTAACAAGCGTTGTTCAAGTTACCTGGCATGAGCCATACTGAACGATCAACCGGCTTAGTTAATTTATCCAGTTCGTACTTGGTACGTACTTTATCCATAGCAGCTTCATTTTCATACAAGCTCTTTTCAGGATCTACTTGTAACAAATCAAAAATCTTTTCAATTTTTTCTGGATAACCAATCTTAAGAACCAAAGCATTTAACTTAACAATTGCCTTTTTCTTAGTTTCATCAGATAGCCAAGTATTATGGTTGATTCTTTCTTCATAAACCTTAAGCATGTTGTGAATCATATCTTCAACATCGCGCTTGGCTTTTTCACCAAAGTATTTCTTACCATAGAAAATACCAACCACTTCGTCAAAGGCACTGTTAGCAATACGGTAAGCCTGCTTAATTTGTGATGGCATTTCTGGTGCGCCAGTAATTGCTTGGTTAAATGGAAAGGCTGCTTCTCTAAACTTTTGTGACAAGTACTTAGCTACGCTATTAATGTATTTAACTAGCATCCAGCCTTTGATTTCGTCAAAGTTTTCAGCGTTGATTAATTCTTCTGCATGGTCAAGGAAACGTGGTTCCATCACAATTACACGTTTTTGTTTTTCAGGTAAAAGTTCATCTAAGAATTTTGCCATATCGAATGACTTAAACTTAGCAATAAATTCGTCATATGAAACTGGGTTATAAATAGCAGCATCGTCGGCCCACTCTTCAGTAGACTTAACCACCTTGGCAACTTTTGCATCAAAGGCCAGAGCATTATCAACGTATACTCTAGCTTCTGTTTTACCAATGCCAGCCATCATTAACAAATTAATGCTTTGATCTTGCAAAATGTCTAATAGCTTCTTAGCATCTTCTGTCTTATAAGTGGTTGTATCTGGCAAGAAGGTACTTGAACCACCGAAATATAAGACATTGACATCGGTATTCTTCATATCGGCATCGACGCCATAAACGAATGGTAAAATATATGGACCCATGTATAAATCATTTGCTTTTTTACCCAAGTCGGCAAAATCATTTAATGATAATAACTTTTGCAAGTCATTTTGAATAGGGTTTGCTTCTTCTGCATCCCTCTTCTCAAAATTCTTGGCAATCTTATACAAAGCAATTGCCTTGTCAAAGTCCTTGATCTCTGGCATCTTTTCTTTGCCCGCAGCAATATCGGCAAAATCCTTCATCATTCTATTTTCAATCTTAATGTCAAGTTCTGAGTTGACACCAGTTGAAGTACGGTCAGCAGGGATTTCAGCTTTAGAAAGCCAATTTGAATTAACAGCCAAATATAAATTATCTTGTGGCTTAGCATTAACATCTGGTTCTGCAACATCGCCCGCACCACCGCGAACAGCGTAAAATCTTCTCATTTTTCCTCCTATGAATATTAATAATTATTTCATTCTTTTTAATCATTATAACAAAAAGACGTTTGCAATTATGGAAAACGTCTTTTATTAACTATTCTTTATTTTCATTATTCTGCAGAGTATACAAATTGTAGTAGTAACCCTTCTTAGCAAGAAGCTGTTCATGGTTACCACGTTCAATGATTCTCCCCTTGTCTAACACGATAATTTGATCCGCATCGGCAATTGTAGACAAACGGTGAGCAATCGCTAAAGTTGTTCTACCTTTACGTAAACGTTTAAGTCCCTGTTGGATCATAGTTTCAGTTTCGGTATCAACGTTAGCTGTGGCTTCGTCCAATACCAAAACTTTAGGGTCTGTAACCAATGTTCTAGCAAAAGAAATTAATTGACGCTGACCTTGACTTAATTCTTCGCCGCCTTCAATTACCTTTGCGTGATATTTACCTGGCATCTTTTCAATAAATTGATCTGCTTGAACTGCCTTAGCTGCGTCTTTAATTTGTTCATCGGTAATATTCTTATTATATAAACGAATATTAGAAGAAATATCACCATAAAACATGAATGGTTCCTGCAAAACAAGCCCCAGCTTTTTACGCAGTTCTTCTTTAGGGTATTTTCTGATATCTATATCATCAATTAAGATCTCGCCCTTACCAAATTCATAAAAGCGCATCATTACATTGATAATCGAGCTTTTACCAGAGCCAGTATGACCCACAATACCTAAAGTTTCACCTGAATTTACTACGAATGAAATATCATGCAAGATTTCATTTTTACCATCATATGAGAAACTAACGTGCTTGAATTCAATCTTGCCGCGACTGATAGTCAATCCTTCTTGAACATTTTGCTTTGGCTCATATTGTTCATCATCTAAAATCGCAAAGATTCTCTTACCGGCTACGATACCATCTTGGAAGAATGTCATCTGGTCCATCATAGTTGAAATTGGATTAAACAATTGTGATAAGTATTGTGAGAAAGCATATACCACACCAGCTGGCACAAATGTTGCCTGCAATGGAAAACCGAAATACATCAACGTTACGGCTAAAGCCAATGAATAAAGCAAACTAGTCAAAGGTGAAAGCAGCAATGAGTTAATACGGATCATGTTGAAACGCGTATTCATCAACCCACCATTTTCACCCTCAAATTGGTGGGTCATTCTCTTTTCTTGGTTAAACTGCTGAATAATCGAGACGCCCTCAATTGACTCATTCAAGTTAGCGTTAATTCTACTCAACCGTTCACGATAGTTACGATAAAGACGTGAACTCTTTTGTGAGTAGAGCCAAATAACAAAGAGCAAAATTGGCACAAACGCTAAAACAATCCAGCCCGCAATCACGTTCGTAGTAAACATTGCGACCAATGCTGTAACCACAGAAAAGGCACCAATTACTACAGTTGAAAGCACAGTCAAGAAGTTGCTAAGAGTCATCGTATCGTTAGTAACTCTTGACACAATTGAGCCGGCAGGTGTTTGGTCAAAATAACGCATCCCTAACTCATGCAATTTTCGATAAAGCGCTCTTCTAATGCTTTCCAAGGTCTTTTCAGAACCCAAAGCAAAGAAATATTGGTAAGTAAACTGAATGACCGCTTTTAAAATGGAACCTACTGCATAAAGCAAACCCGCAAACAGAATAATTTGGACAGTTGCACTTTGTTTAAGCAAAAAGTTGTCTAAGAAATATTGCAATCCACGCGGAAGCAAAATATTGATAATGCTGACTAAGAAGGCACCAATCAAGGCAATGGTCATTTCAAACTTGAAGTGTTTAACAAAGCCCATCAAACGTTTAAAAATCGCTACCTGCTCTTTAAATGGGATTGCCTTAGACCACACTGATTCTTGCTTTTCTTCATTATTCATCTACATCTTCACCCACCTTTGCTTGCAATTCTTGTCTACGCCACATTTCCGCATACCAGCCATTTTCTTTGAGCAGATCTTGGTGATTGCCTCGTTCAATAATTTGACCGTCTTTTAAGACTAAAATCAAATCGGCATCCATGACCGATGTCAATCTATGTGCCGCAATCATCGTGGTCTTATCTTTTCTTTCATTTCTCAAAGAAGTTAGAATTTCGGTTTCAGTCTTTGCATCAACCGCTGATAAAGCATCATCCAAAATCAAAATTTGGCTATCTTTAAGCAAAGCACGGGCAATGGACATTCTTTGACGTTGACCACCAGAAAGTGAAATTCCATTTTCACCGACTAAAGTCTCATAGCCCTGTGGCATTTGTAAAACATCATCGTGCAAATCACTCTTCTTAGCAGCTACCGCAATCTCATTTTTGCCTGCATCTGCCTCTGAGAAAGCAATATTTCTACCAATACTCGTTGAAAAGAGAAAGTTGTTCTGGGGAACATAAGATATTTGGCTAAGTAAAACTTTAAGCGGAATTTTCTTGATATTGATGCCATTTAAGGTGATTTCACCGTCATATT
Source organism: Lactobacillus sp. A27 (assembly GCF_016742815.1). Lineage (NCBI taxonomy): Bacteria > Bacillati > Bacillota > Bacilli > Lactobacillales > Lactobacillaceae > Lactobacillus > Lactobacillus sp. A27. The sequence goes on along the minus strand of NZ_JAEHNT010000003.1, from coordinate 26,131 downwards.
GGTCGAATTCTCTCAATAGCAGCTGAATGATTGTCGTTTTACCAGCACCTACACGACCTACTAAACCTAAAGTTTGACCAGGTTTTAAGGTGAAATCGATGTTCTTTAACACTAGAATATCCTTTTCATCAGGATAAGCAAACGATTTAATATCAAAATGCAAATCACCTTGTAAGTCTTGAGCCTTAATACTTTGATCAGCGTGGGCATCAGTAATTAACGGTTTTTCATAAAGTAGCTTTTCTACACGGTCATAGCTTGCACTACCTCTTTCCAAAATATTGAACAAATAACCAATCGCAAACATCGGCCAAACCATGTTAGCAATATAGGCAATGAAGGAAACGAGCTGACCAATCGATAGCACTTTATTTGTAACTAAAAGTCCACCATAAATAATGGTAATTACATAGGTTGCACCGATAATTGCCGTACCCAATGGATCAAATAAGGAGTCCCATACAAACACTTTTTTATTGATATTAATTGTGTCATCGACCATTTTGTCAAAGGCCTGAGTATCTTCTTTTCCTTGACCAAAGGTCTTCAGCACCTTGATGCCTGAAACGGATTCTTGGGTCTTATTATTCAAACGTGAAAAAGCAGCCTGTGATTTATCAAAAGCATCATGCAAACGACCCCCAAGCTTCCAAGCACCTAGTGCCAAAAATGGCAGTGGCAATAAAGCAACGATAGTCAGTCTCCAATCAACGAAAATGATCATGGCAATCATAGTTGATAATCCCATGACAAGAGAGTCAACTAAAGTTAAAACGCCATCACCGGCTACGTTTTGAATAGAAGTCACATCGTTAGTTGCATGGGCCATCAAGTCACCGGTTCGGTGGCGCTGATAAAATGTTCTGTCCATGATCATAAAGTGGTCGAACAGTTTAGAACGCATTTGTCGTTCTAGTTCTGCGGCCCCGCCCCAAATTTGCTTACGCCAAAAGTAGCGCAAAATATATAAAACGAAGGCGGCAGCTAACACAGCTAGAATCAACATCCCATATTGCCCCCATGAGATGTGACCTTGATCCAGCTGATCTGCCATCAGTCCTAATACTCTTGGCGGAATTAAGTTGGCTAAAGAGGTTAAAGCAAGAAAAGTAATTCCGATAATATAACGTTTCCTTTCTTGTTTAAAAAACCAACCCAATTTTTTAAATATGTTCATTTACTCACTCCATTCTTTAAAAAGAACACCAAAAAAGACGAAGGAATAATCCTTCGCCTTAACACCACAAAATAATCTAATAATTACTTTTGTTGATGCTTCATCATGTTCATTACTTGATGAACCTTCTTGTTAGAAGGCTTTTGTCCCATTTGAGACATCATAGCAACGATCATATCTTCACTAATAGGAGGATTTTCCTTAAAATACTTCTTCATGTATGCTCTTGCACCATAGAAACCTGCTGTTGCACCAACTAAAAGTGCAATAATAATCAAAAATATTGCTAAACCTAAATTCATATTATATCCTCCATCTAACTAACAATAATATCTTACATAATTTTTCACTTTTTTAAAAGGCTTAATTAATCTTTTCTAAGACCTTTTCTTCTTTGAGCACGTTTTGCTCTTTCTGAGGTTACTTCTTTACCATTTTTATCGATAATTACCATATTTTCAACGTCTTGCTTAAATGCAGCTCTGAAGTTGGCAAGGAATTTTTTGTGAAGTTCTTTACGTTCTTGTTCCTCTTCGGGAGTTAAGCCTTCCTTTTCTTTCTTATGGTAAAGTTCATTAATTCGATTAGTTACCTTTTTTTCTTCTTCTTTACTCATTGCATCTTTATTCATTTTATATTCACCTCACATTAACAATCTTTAGTCTACCGTATTTTATACAATAAAAAAAGATGCTTTTTATAGAACATTTGTTTGAGATTATGCTATTTATTTGTTAAAATAATCATAAATATTATCTTTTTTACAATAACGGAGAAAAATTATGTCTAAGAAAAACAACGATACTAAACAACTAGAAATTTTACGTTATATTTATGATACTGTAGAACGCCGTGGTTTTCCACCAACAGTGCGAGAGATTTGTGCTGCGGTCAAACTTTCTTCTACATCTACTGTTCACGGTCATCTAGCCCGCTTAGAACGCAAAGGTCTTTTAATCAAGGATGCAACTAAGCCTCGTGCACTTGAAATTACCGATGAAGGTAAAAAGGAATTGGGCATTAAGCCAAAGAAAATCCCAGTTGTTGGTGTGGTCACTGCTGGTCAACCTATCTTAGCAGTTCAAGACATAGATGAATATTTTCCACTTCCACCTGATCTTGAAAACGATGCTGGTGAACTCTTCATGTTAAAAGTTCACGGTGAGAGTATGATTAATGCGGGAATTTTAAACGGTGACAGCGTCATTGTCAGAAAGCAAAATACCGCTAATAACGGCGAAATTGTCGTAGCCATGACTGATGAAAATGAAGCTACAGTTAAACGCTTTTATAAAGAGAACGATCACTACCGTTTACAACCAGAAAACGATACAATGGCACCAATTATCTTATCCAAAGTAAGTATTTTAGGTAAAGTAGTTGGCCTTTACAGAAATAATATCGATTAATATTTAAACCTAAGCAAAAAGCTTAGGTTTATTTTTTCGTCAAAATTTCAGTTAATTTATTTTCAAAAACTGGCAGCCATTTTTCTAAATAACCTGCACGGGTCGGATGAATTTCGTCTGCCATATAAAGAGCAGGTTGGTCTTTAAAATTCGGATCATTATATAAATCCAGAACTTTAATATTCCATTTTTTAGCTAATTGATGTGTTGCTTTTACCATCTGATTATACAAATCACTTTCAAAATAAGGATTTGTATAGATCAAAATTGGACAATGCCATGTAGTCAGAGCTTGACTAATAATATATTCCATCGCACCGATAATTGTTTTTACATCAAAATGGTCATTTTGACTAATTTCTCCCAGCTTCTGGTTTGTACGCGCATCATTAGTAGAAAGTTGCAAAACCAACATATCAATTGGTGTTTTAAGATTTTCCTTAAAACGAGCAACATAAGAATCACCATGATAACTGGCATCTTGATCTACCAAAGTAGTGCCATTTTCTGCATCTTTAATAGCAGCAATGCCATCTTTTTTCCATAAGTAGTCTACAAAAGATTCCCCTAATGCACCAAAACCAAATGTGACAGAAGAACCTAAAAATAAGATCTTTTTATTTCTTAATGGGCTATCAATTGTTTTCACACTGTTAAGACTATATTTACGGCTGTTACCCGGTAAATAGGCTAGCTCTGCATAAGCTCTTTGGTGCAAGGGATGCTCATCCAAATCCATTCGCAACTCATTAAGAGCAATATCGGATAAATCATTATTTTGTCTAATAGGGATTAAAAAAGTTTCGTTACTCATTATTTTCTCTTTCTTTATCGATGTAAGGTTTTATCGCTTCCCAATCTTTTACAATATCATCACTTAATTTACGATTATAAAATACAGCCGCAGGATGATATTCTGGAATAACCGTATATTTCTTTTTCGACCAAACATATCCATCTTTAGCTTCATTAAGTTCAAGAATTGGTGTATTCTCAATAACCTTACCATGTTCAGCAGAAATCTTATGACCTGGGCCAAGCAGTCGCTCTAATCCGGTGTTACCTAAAGCAACAATGACTTGTGGATCTGCGTAATGCATTTCATAGTCTAAAAAAGGAGCATGTGCTAACACTTCTTTCTTAGTAGGTTTACGATTTGGTCTTTTAATTACTTCTTTATTTTCTCGTTTACTAAAAACTTTTTTCACACTAAAAGGGCGGCTACGAACAGCACTAGTAATATAAACTTGATCTCGTGATAAACCAATTTGCTTTAGTGATTTATCCAGTTCCTTTCCGGCGTCACCACTAAATGGAATATTATTAACGATTTCATTGCGTCCTGGCGCTTCGCCTACGATCATTAGCAAGGGATGTATTGGGCCACTTCCTGAATTAATTCCTTCTAAACGCATGCCCTTTGATCTCTCTTTTACTTCTGCCAGTAATTCTTTAGGATAATTCAATCATCTCACCTGTTTCTATTTCTGATATATTAATTATAATATTAGTCAAAATTATTTTACATCTAAATTAAATATAGTATAATGTAATCAATTTAATATCAATTAAAAGCCGCCATTGTGGATAAATGGCGGCTTTCGCTTTAATTCCACACTCAATATCTCTGCTTGTGAAATTTACTTCACAATTCAGATTTAGTATATTATCAATGTTATTACTGTATATTAGAGTGACTTTGTGATTTTACTTTGCGGTTTCACATGAGTTCCACGATATTATTATTCACAAACTATTAATATATTATTAAATAATTATCGATTATATATGAATTATTTTAAAAATATTTATCAAAACAAAAAAGCTAGTTCCGTTTGGAACTAGCTTTTCTATATCGACGTTATGATTAACGACGTGCTTCAGCAATTCTTGCTGACTTACCGTGACGTTCACGTAAGTAGTAAAGCTTAGCACGACGCACACGACCATGACGCTTAACTTCAACCTTAGCAACACGTGGGTCGTTAACTGGGAAGGTTCTTTCAACACCAACACCTGAAGCAATCTTACGAACAGTGTAAGTAGCACCGATGCCAGTACCCTTCTTCTTAATTACAACACCTTCGAACAACTGAATACGTTCGTGAGTACCTTCAACAACACGTACGTGAACAGTAACAGTATCACCTGCACGGAAAGCAGGAATATCGTCACGAATTTGTTCTTTAGTCAATTCTTGAATTAATGGATCCATAATATATTTTTCTCCTTCTTCGGCATTCATCCACGCACCAGCGTCAGCGGAACACCCATAACTTTAATTAGTGACATTTGCCACGATGAATAGTTTAACAAATCAAGCCAGCTTAATCAAGCTCTGACTTGATTTCTTCTAGCATTTTCTTTTCTTCAATAGTCAACTGACGATCTTTTAACATATCAGGACGATGAAGATAAGTTGCTTTAAGCGCTTCTTTGTGTCGCCACTCAGCTATTTTTTGGTGATTGCCACTAGTTAATACTTCAGGCACTTTTTGACCTTCAAAATCAGCTGGGCGAGTATATTGCGGATATTCTAATAAGCCATGTGAAAAGCTTTCTTCTACTGGACTAGCAGCGTTACCTAAAATACCAGGCAAAAGTCGAACAGTAGCATCAATCATACTCATAGTTGGTAATTCCCCACCAGTTAGCACATAATCTCCAATTGAAACAGTTTCATCGGCTAAGTCATAGACTCTTTGATCAAAGCCTTCATAGTGACCACAAATAAAAGTTAATTCATCTTCTTTTGCCCAGTCTTGTGCCATTTGTTCATTAAAAGTTTTTCCTTGTGGAGCGGTAATAATAACTTTACCACTAGAAGATAAAGAATTAAGTGCTTTTTTAATTGGCATGATTTGGAGTACCATACCAGCGCCGCCGCCATAAGGAGTATCATCTACGTGGTGATGTACATCTGTTGTGAAATCACGGAAATTAACTAAATTGAGATCCCACTTACCATCTTCTAAACCACGTCCTAACATCGATACTTTCAAAGGTGTAAACATGTCGGGAAAAAGCGTCAATACATTAATCTTCATCTCGTAACCCCTCCATTAATTCTACATAAACTTTTTTGGCAGCTACATCAACTTTTTTAACAACATCGGCAATGTTTGGAATCCAATATTCCTTGCCACTATCTTCACGTACAAGCCAAATATCATTTGCACCTGGAGATTGGATATCAACGATTTTACCGATATTTTTACCAGTTTCTTCATCAATCACATCGCAATCAAAGATGTCTTTATAATAATAAACACCGGCAGGTAATTCGCCACGATCTTCTTCGCTTACTACCAGGATTTGGCCTCGTAATTTTTCTGCTTGATCAATATCTGTAATTTCTTTAAATTGAATTAACCAAAATTGTTTAAATGGACGGCTTTTTTCAATAGTCAATACACGTTTAGTATCGCTTCTAAGTGATAAATGCATCCCTTCAGCAAAACGCTCTTCTGGGAAGTCCGTAATCACGTTAACTTTGACTTCACCATTCAATCCATGAGTTGTTAAAATTCGTGCAACGTCAAAATATTCCATGCATGCTCCTTTTTAAGTAATAAAAAAAGCTTGAAGCACTTGGCATCAAGCTTTTAAATAATCGCAAAATTACTTGTTGTATTTTGCATCGTGCAACTTAGCCATCAAGCCAGCACCTGAAAGAAGTGATCTAACAGTGTCTGAAGGTTGTGCACCCTTTTGTAACCAATCAAAGATCTTGTCTTCATCAAGCTTCAATTCCTTTGGTTGTGAAACTGGGTTGTAGTAACCAACTTGTTCGATGAAACGACCATCACGTGGCATACGTGAGTCTGCAACAACGATTCTGTAGAATGGCTTTCTCTTGGCACCAGCACGGTGCATACGAATTTTAACTGACATAAATTAATTTCCTCCTAAAACTTAACGATTAATAATATACCACCAAAACAAATGGGTGTAAAGTGTTTTTCCTTAACACCTTTATTTTTTTAAGAATGGAATCTCTTAATCTTACGCATACGCTTCTTTTTGTTCTTCTTAAAGTTCTTATTTAAACGACGCATAGCCATCTTGGCCATTGGTGAATCCATCCCTGGCAAGTTGCTTAATCCCTTCATATTGCCCCTAGTCATCTTGCTCATCATTTCCCGCATTTGTTTAAATTGTTTAATCATACGGTTAACTTCGACAACGGGGCGACCAGAACCGGCAGCAATTCTTCTTCTGCGACTTGGATTCAACAAATCTGGATCCTCACGTTCTGCTTCAGTCATTGAATAAACAATGGCAATTGTATGATCAATTTGCTTTTGATCAACATTTAAGTTCTTCAACTGTGGATTATTTGCCATCCCAGGAATCATCTTCATAATTTGATCAAGCGGGCCCATTTTTTGCACTTGCTTCATTTGATCAACAAAGTCATTGAAGTCAAAAGTGTTTTCTCGCATCTTTTCAGCGACTTTTTCAGCTTCCTTGGCATCGTAATCTTGTTGTGCCTTCTCAATTAAGGAAAGCATATCACCCATCCCAAGAATTCTGGAAGCCATTCGATCTGGGTGGAAGACATCCAAATCACTTAGTTTTTCACCTTGACCAGTAAATAGAATTGGCTTACCAGTAACTGCACGAATTGAAAGTGCAGCACCACCACGAGTATCACCGTCTAACTTAGTTAAAATTACTCCGGTAACATCAAGTCGCTCATCAAAGCCTTTAGCAACGTCTGTAGCTGCTTGACCAGTCATGGCATCAACTACTAAAAGGATGTTATCTGGCTGTGCAACTTTCTTAACACGTTCCAATTCTTCCATTAATGGTTCGTCTATTTCTAAACGACCGGCAGTATCGATTAAAACATAATCATTCTTGTTTTTATCAGCTTCAGCTAAACCATCCTGTACAATCTTAGCAACATCTTTTTCACCATCTTCGCTAAAGACAGGCACCTTTAATTGTTCACCAATTTGCTTTAATTGGTCAACAGCGGCAGGACGATAAATATCTCCAGCAATCAAAAGTGGACGAGCCTTTTGCGTCTTTTGTAAATGATATGCTAATTTACCAACAGTGGTAGTCTTACCAGTACCTTGCAAACCAACCATCATAATAATAGTTGGAATATGCTTAGACTTGTTTAAAGGAACTGCTTCTTCACCCATCATCTTCGTTAATTGTTCATTAACGATTTTAATTACTTGTTGGCCTGGGTTTAAACTTTCTTGAACTTCTTTGCCAAGGGCCTCTTTTTTAATAGTCTTGATAAAGTCCTTAACAACCTTGAAGTTAACATCGGCTTCTAACAATGCAAGTCGAATTTCACGACTAGCCTTATTAATATCCTCTTCTGAAACTTTACCTTTACCAGTTAAATTTTTTAATGCTTTTTGAATTCTTTCACTTAAATTTTCAAAAGCCATGGGTTTACTCTCCCCTCAATTGATTTAATAAATTGGTTATTTCTTTTTTAGCAGTTTGACTATCATTATTATCTATCGACAAAAGTGCATCTGCTAGCACATCTTCAATATGATTATTATCACGCCGCATATGTAATTTGGCTTCATAATTTTTCAAAATTTTAGTGGAGCGTTTTAAATTATCATAAATAGCTTGCCGAGATACATTATGATTAACCGCAATCTCTCCTAATGATAGATCATTATAATAATAATCTTCAAAATAAGATTGCTGTCCTTTAGTTAATAAAGAACCATAATAGGCATATAGGTCGCCTAATTCTTCATTTTTAGTTAATTCATCCATTAATTTTCACCAGTCTTTAGTATATCAAAAAAATGATACTACCAAAAATGTTAATTATCATTTAAATCATGAAGACAAAATCTATCTTTTTTCTCATTAAAAATACGAAATTTGAACTACTTACGGTTGATTTTTTAACGTATTTTTAATTATAATTAAGTAATCTTATTTTTAACACAAAGGGGAATTGTATTGTGAATCTTTGGCAACGAATGAACAAAAAAGAAGATCCACGTGTTTATGAAAATAAAGATGGACACCTGGTTCGATCACTAAAGGTTAAAGATTTCTTAGCCTTAGGGGTTGGGACGATCGTCTCAGCTTCAATCTTTACCTTGCCCGGTGAAGTTGCTGCATTACATACTGGACCAGCGGTTGCAATTTCATTTATTTTAGCTGCAATTGCTGCCGGTTTAGTAGCATTTGCTTATGCCGAAATGGCCGCTGCCATGCCATTTGCAGGATCCGCTTATTCATGGATCAATGTGGTATTCGGCGAATTTTGGGGATGGGTAGCCGGATGGGCTCTTTTAGCTGAATACTTTATTGCTTTAGCATTCGTAGGATCTGGACTTTCTGCTAACTTCAGGGCATTAATTGCACCTATAGGATTAAAATTACCTGCTTCTTTGTCCAACGCTTTTGGTACTAATGGTGGAGTTATTGATGCAATTTCACTTGTTTCTATTTTATTAGTTGCTCTTTTAATTGGGCATGGGGTCTCAAGAGCCGCTCGAGTAGAAAATGGATTAGTTTTACTTAAAGTTTTAGCCATCTTGATCTTTATCGTAGTTGGATTAACAGCCATTAAAAGCGCTAACTTTACACCATTTATTCCTAAATATCGTCCTACTGCTCACGGACCATTTGGTGGCTGGCAAGGAATTTATGCTGGTGTATCAATGATTTTCTTATCCTACATCGGTTTTGATTCAATTGCTGCTAATTCGGCAGAAGCTATTAATCCGCAAAAGACAATGCCTCGTGGAATTTTAGGCTCATTAGCAATTGCCGTTACACTTTTTGTAGGTGTTAGTTTGGTATTGATCGGTATGATGCCTTACAAGATGTATGCTAACTCTGCAGAACCTGTTGGTTTGGCTTTACGTTATGCTGGGCACCCAATAGTTGCTGTCGTCGTTCAAACTATTGCTGTTTTAGGTATGTTTACCGCCTTGATCGGTATGGGAATGGCTGGATCTAGATTAATTTACTCATTTGGTCGTGATGGTATGTTACCTAAATGGTTGGGCAAATTAAATTCTGACCGTCGTCCTAACAATGCACTTTGGACTTTGACTATCGGTAGTATTTTGCTTGGTGCTTTCTTCCCATTCTCTATGCTGTCTCAATTAGTTTCAGCTGGTACTTTAATCGCATTCATGTTTGTATCACTTGGTATCTATAAATTACGTCCACGTGAAGGTAAAGATATTGATGATCCATCATTCAAGATGCCATTTTATCCAGTATTGCCTGCTCTAGGCTTCTTAGCTGCATTAATCGTTTTCTTAGGTTTAGATTATCAAGCTAAGCTCTACGCTGGTATTTGGTTTATCTTCGGTTTAATTATTTATTTCTGCTATGGTATTCACCATTCAGTCCTAGATAAGAAAAAATAATTTTTAATAAAAAAGATCAACTGTTGTAAATTGCAGCAGATGATCTTTTTTTGCCTAATTTTCTTCTTTTTCCAGCATTTTCTTTAAAACATTAACTAAACCTATAGTCTCATCTTTGCTAAGCATCTGAGTAATGGTTTGATCAGTTTCTCTGCGGTGCTTCTCTACTTTCTTGCAAACTTCCTTACCATCTTCAGTAGAAATCACGGTGCCATTATCATCAGTAACTAAATCTTTAGCAACTAAACTTTTTACTAATTCTTCAACTTTATCCTTAGTTACATGAAGCTCCTTGGTTAATTTGTCATATGTCTTGCCATGCTTATGGTGTTCCAATTCAATCAAAATTTCTAATTCATTTGCACTGATATCTTTAAATCAGCATCCATTTGCTTTTCTACTTCATTGCTAATTCTAGTAAAAAATGATCCAATAGTACTTTCTGTCATCATTTCAGATTCTTTCAATTCATTAACTCAATTATACTAGCCGAAGAAAAAACAGCTCAACAATGTTGAACTGTTTTTTGAATTTTAAATTAAAGGTTCTCATCCATGTTGAAGGTTAACTTAGACATGTTAATTGAATCAATCATCATTTGGCCCCAAAGCTTTTCAGTTTCTTCACGAGTATGAGCAACTGTCTTTTGGTTTTCCTTAGTCAAGTAATCAGTTAATTCTTCACCTGATTTGCCATCAGCACCCTTAATAATTTCTTCAACACGATCTCTAAAGTAACGGTTAAGTTCAGTTAAGTATGTAGTGTCAAGTTGAACAAATTGTGGATAATGACTTTCAACAAGTGCAGCAAATGACTTGTAGTACCACCATGCATCATTCATGTTGTAATCCATTGAAGTATTGTTATATGAAGGATCAGTATCATTCATATTAGCAAAGAATGGAACAAATGGAGTAAAGGTTGGACCACCAATACATAGCCACATAATAGCTGCACGATCTTCTGGCACATCACTTCTAATTTGCAAAATGTGGGCATTTTGAGTACGGTTCAAACCAATTGGACGATAGCGGTGCTTTTCTTCTTCAGTACCTTTGCCAAATGGATCATATGGAGTGTCTTGGTAGTGTGAACCCAAAGCAAATTGAATATCTTCTTTAGTGATCTTTTTAGCAGCCTTACGAATGAATGGAATATCACCATCTTGTGGATCTTGTTCAATCTCTGGGTTAAACAACTTTTGAATGTACCATTGACGATTAGTGTTGTAGTGACGGTCTTGTTCAGTGTAAGTACCAAAAATGTGGCGGAAGTTCCAGCCCTCATGATCAGGATTCAAATGATGTTCTTCAACAAATTCTTGAATTCCTTCACTCCACATGAAGTAATCAGAATTATCAAAATCAACTTGTTCAATTGCCACACGGTTACCAGTAGCTGCATAACAATCATCTGGGATACGTTCTGCAACCCAATGGTGACCAGTAACAATTTCCATGTACCAAATTTCGTCTTTATCACTGAAAAGAACTGAATTACCAGCTGGTGAACCATACTTAGCAATCAACTTACCTAAGTATCTAACACCGTCTCTAGCGGAATGAATATATGGCAAAACTGAAGTTTGCATACAGTCTTCATCCAAACCATCTTTAACAAGTGGATCAAATGCTAAAGTACGTTCATTACCATATGTTGATTCAGTACATGACATAGCAACGTTTTCTTCGTTAATACCACTTTCGTCGTAATAACCGCGATGCTTGTAATCAACGTTTGGAACAGCTGGAACACGTTGAGCGTCTTCTGGTAAATCCATTTCAAACTTGTTAAGCCATGACTTAATGTGTTTCTTTTCACCATGACGAGCTGGTTCGATAATAAACTTTTGTGGGGTGATTGGACGGAATGTATCATCATTACGAGCAATCATAGTAGTACCATCGATTGAGGCTTTTTTACCTACCAAGATAGTAGTACATGCACTATATTCTTTCATAAAATTCTCCTTATAAAACTATATACACTTAAACTTTATCACTAGACTAAGCCATGGAAAAGACCAATTGCATAATTTGCGGCATCAAAATCAGCCAAATCTTCAGCTTTTTCACCAAGTCCAACCAATTTAACCGGTAAGTTCATCTCATTACGGATAGCCAAGACTACCCCACCTTTAGATGAACCATCAAGCTTAGTTAAAACCAGACCCGTTAATTTGGTTGTCTTATCAAAATCTTTAGCTTGGAGCAAGGCATTTTGTCCGGTTGAACCGTCAAGAACCAATAATGTTTCAGTTGGTTGGTCAGGCAGAAGCTTTTTAATAGTTCTTTGAATCTTTTCTAGCTCAGCCATGAGGTTCTTTTTGTTTTGCAAACGGCCAGCAGTATCAACTAACAAGTAATCAGCTTTTTCATTAATTGCACGTTCAGTTGCATCATAAACAACAGAAGCAGGATCAGCTTTTTCTTTTCCAGTTACTACAGGAACATCAACGCGTTTGCCCCACTCAACTAATTGTTCTACGGCACCGGCTCTGAAGGTATCAGCCGCAGCCATGATAACTGACTTACCTTCATCTTTAAAGCGTTTTGCAAGCTTACCAATAGTAGTAGTTTTACCTGCACCATTGACGCCGACAAAGAGATAAACATTAGGCTTATCTTCGGGGTGATAAATTAACTTTTCATCTTCACTGTTGCCACCCTTGTCATACAAGTCAACCAATTTTTCAACAATAACCTTTTTCAGATCATCACGAGATTTGGCATTTTGCAATTTGGCTTCTTCACGAAGTTCATCGGTTAATTGTTCTGCTGTCTCATAACCTACATCAGATTCAATCAATAAATCTTCCAAATCATCAAAGAAGTCCTCATCAACAGTTCTAAATTTAGCAAAGAATGCATTAAGTCGAGCGCCAAAACCTTTATTGGTTTTTTCCAAACCTTTTTCATAAAGTTCTTCTTGTGAGGAATCTTCATCTTCTTCTAGTTCTTCAGTTTCAGGTTCTTCCTCGTCTGTTTCGGTTTCCGCCTCTTCAGTAGTTTCAGATTCTTGAGGTTCTGTTTCCTGTTCCTCTTCAATTTCAGCGGTTTCTTCAGATTCAGGCTCTTCTTCATCCTCTGCTACTTCTTCTGAAGCTTCAGACTCGTTATCCTCTTCAATGGGTTCTGTTTCTTCTTGCTTGTCAGATTCAGCAGATTCTTCAGATTGTTCCTCTTGAGCAACTGCTTCACTATCGTCCTGTTTTTGCTCTACTTCTTCTTGTTTTTCCTGCTCTTCTTTTTTCTCTTCTTCGTCATCTTTTTTACCAAAGAGAGACTTTTTAATTCGATCAAATAATCCCAATTATTTCACCCCGTTTTTCTTTTTCATTTCTTTTAATGATACTGACAATACTTGAGATATACCAGATTCTTGCATTACCACACCATACAATTGATCAGCTTGCTTCATTGTTCCTCGTCTATGAGTAATCACAATAAACTGTGTCTTTAAATTATATTTAAGTAAAAATTGAGCAAAACGTGTGACATTTGCATCATCAAGCGCTGCTTCAACCTCATCAAGTAAACAAAATGGTACTGGATTTACCTGCAACATTGCAAATAATAATGTTATCGCAGTTAATGCCCGTTCACCACCAGAGAGCAAACTTAAACGCTGTAACTTCTTGCCAGGTGGCTGAGCGATAATCTCAATTCCTGTTTCTAATAAATTATTTGGTTCAGTTAATTCAAGCTTAGCCTTTCCACCGCCAAAGACAAGTGGGAAAATCCGCTTAAAGCTTTCAGCCACTGCCTCAAATGTTGCTTTAAATCGACTCTTAACCTCTTCATCTAATTCATTCATTGATTTTTCAAGGTCATCACGAGCTTTAAGCAAGTCATTTTGTTGACCATTCAAGAAGTCATAACGCTTTTTAACATCTTCATATTCTTGAATAGAATCCAAATTAACTGGACCAATGTCTTCAAGTGACATTCGATGCAGTTTAACACTTTTAGCTAATTTTTCTCGAGTTTCTTGATCATTTTGACCTTCAGCTTGAGCAATAGCGGCTTCAAATGTTAATGCATAATCATCACACAAAGTTTCTAAGCGTTGATCAATCAAACTATTAAACTTTGCAATTTTAACAGAATAATCTTCCTGTTCGATTGCCGCATCCTTACGCAAATCATAATTTCGGCTAGCAACTTGATCTAACTGATTAATTTGCGCATCAAATTGTCCGAGTTGTGAACTAAGCTCATTTAATTTATTTTGCAGTTGTTCGTTCTTTTGTTTAATTTTTTCCTTCTGCTTCTTTAAATCGGTGTTCTTCTTAACAGAAAGTTCTCCATTTTGATTAAGATCTGTTAATTTCTCCTTTAAATCAGCAGCCTGCTTTTTATTATTATCAATTTGATTGCGTTTATCTTTTTCTTGAACAGCTAGATTTTCTAATTTATTTGCGAAAACTGCAATTTGTGGATCAAGCTTGGATAATTCACTTTGCACACGTTGACTTAAATTATTAAAGTTCTTAATACGTAATTGCAATTCATTCATTTGGCTCTTTTTCTCTTCACCTTGTTTAGATAAAAGAGCCTGCTTATCATTTGCTTCTGCAATCTGCTTTTGCAATTCAACTATATGATCATTCCGCTGCTTCACACGTGATTCATATAAAGTATTAGCATCTTGAAGTCGCTTAACCTCTTTTTCTTGATTTTGGAAAGAAATAGCTGCTTCATTAATCGTTTGATTAATTTCTTGCAAAGAATCATGCAATTTTTGCAACTTATTTTCTACTTTAACGCTTTGATCAACCAAATCTTTTAATTGTGCTTGGTCTTCCTTAAATGATCTAGTTAAACTACTGATTTGCTTTTCTAACTGATTAATTTCAGTTGCCGTCTGCAATGGTGAATTATTGCGCAGGTTCTTTTGTCCACCGGTCATAGAACCACCCGGTGAAACAACATCCCCATCTAAAGTAACTATTCGATAACGACCAATTCGTTGAGAAATTGCCATTGCGTTTTCGATTGTATCGACAATCAAAGCACTGCCTAACAAGTAATTAATTGCGGCAGTAATATTATGATCCGTTTTGCTTTCTACTAGCTCACTGGCAATTCCCTTGAATCCATTAAAGGACTTCAAGGTAGTTACTGTAGATTGTGGAATGGTATATTGGCGTAACCCATCTAATGGCAAAAATGTGGCACGACCAGCTCTACTGCGTTTTAACTGATTAATTGCATTTTTAGCACTATTACGGCTATCTGTAATCAAATCTTGAACGCCGCCACCAAGAGCTGTAGTCATCGCTGCTTCAAGTTCAGCTGGGAAAGTAAGCAACTCACCTACGGCACCAATTACGCCAGGAAAATCATTTAAATGATTCAAGACGTTACGGACACCGTAGTAATAACCTTCATGACGTTTTTGAATATTAATTAAAGCTTCATGACGGGCTTCGATCTTTTCCAGTTTATTCCGCTCATCATTAACTGTTTGCTGCAGACGCCTAATTTGATCATTCAAGTCATTACTTTGATCACTGGCTTCAGCAAAAGCCGCATTTTTGTCTTTACGTTTAGCAGTTAGATCTTTACCTTCGGCTCGTAATTTTTCCAGTTCTGCTTTAGCTTCAGATAGTTGTTTACCCACATCATTGCTTTGATAAGTGGTGTCAGCCTTACTACGTTTTAGCTCAGTATTCAAGTTAATTACTTGATTGTTAACCGCAGCTTGATCTTGCAATAATTGAATGTAGTCGTTACGACAATCCTCCAGTTTCTTATTGAGTTCTTCTGGATTTTCACTCAATTCACCTGTAAGCTTATCCCGCTTTTCTTGTAAAACCGATTGTTGCTTCTTAAGGCTAGCTTGATCTTTTTGTAAACTTTCCAAATGAGCGTTCAGTTGTACCAGGCTCTTCTTCAGCGTTTCAACTTGATTTTGATATTCGATCTTAGTAGCATCATCAAATTGACGTGATTGTTCAGCCATTTGCAAGTTAGCATTCAAATCTGATAATTGCTGACTTAATTTTAATAATTCATTTTGAACTTTTTCTCGTTCATCCCGAATTTTTTGGTACTCTGCTCTTTTTTCTGAGACCGCATTTTGAGATTCTTTAACTTCAGCATCTAATTTTGATAATAAAATCTTATTCTTATCAGCTGATTTTTGAATAGTTTCTTTTTGCTTATTAATATCTTCGATTTCAAATGCTAATAAACTCTTTAGTTCTTTATCTAAACCAGCCTTTTGAAACTTATATTCTTTGGCTAGCGAACTTTGTTCATGCAGCGGCTCTAAGCGGCCCTCAAGTTCTTTTACTAAATCATTAATTCGAATCAAATTATCTTGAGTCTTCTTAAGTTGCCCTTGAGCTGCTTCTTTTTGCTGTTTAAAGTGAAGCACACCCGCAGCTTCTTCAAAAATTACGCGGCGCTGTTCCGGACGTGAATTTAAGATTTGATCAACTCGTCCCTGAGAAATAATGGCTAAGCTATTTTGCGATATACCAGAATCAAGAAAAAGCGTCCGTACATCACGCATGCGGACTTGCTGTCCATTAATCAAAAACTCACTATCGCCAGAACGTAAAATATTTCTAGTAATTGAAACTTCGTCCGTATCAAATGCTAATTCACGTTTGCGATTATCAAAAATTAAGGTAACTTCAGCTTTATTTAATGGCTTACGATATTGACTACCAGCAAAAATGACGTCCTTCATGTTTGTTCCACGAAGAGACTTAGCGCTGGATTCACCCATTACCCAACGAATAGCTTCTGTAATATTACTTTTACCACTACCATTAGGACCAACAATACCAGTTATTCCATCATTAAAATGAATAGTTGTTCTGTCAGCAAATGATTTAAAACCATCGAGCACTAATTCTGTTAATGGCACCTTTTTAAATCCCCTTACTCTAATTTTTGTAAAGCTGCTTTAGCGGCTTGTTGTTCTGCAGCTTTCTTGTTATGACCTTCACCTTGTGCTTGAACTTGATCATTAATCTTTAATTCAACTACAAAATGTGATGGCAATTGTGATTCACTAAGTACCGAATATTCAATATTTACTGGACCATTTTGTTGTAATAACTCCTGCAAATCGGTCTTATAATCACGTGAATCATCAAATTCGCCTTTATCAATCAATGGATAAACAGTTAAATGCAAAAAATGTTCAACTGCTGGCATCCCTTGGTCAAGGAATAAAGCGCCATTGAATGCTTCAAAAACGTCTTCCAACAATGTTTTACGATTACGAGCACCAGCTTTTTCCTCACCATTACCTAAATGAATTTCATTTTGAAAACCACATTCAATCGCAAATTCAGAGAATCCTTCAGTTCTAACAATATTAGATCTTAACCGTGTTAATTCTCCTTCATTTAATTTAGGATAATGACGGTATAAATAATCAGAAACAGCCAATTCAAGAACGGCATCACCTAAAAATTCCAACTTTTCATAATCACGAATTCCATCGTTAGGATGCTCATTTGAATATGAAGAATGCGTAAATGCTTCTTCTAATAGCTTTTCATTATTAAATTCAATATTATATTCATCTTTTAATTTTTTTAGAAATTTTGTACTTACCATAAAATTGCCCCTTTTATACCTTTAAATTATACCAGTTTTAGTGCTATATTTTGAATGCAAAAAAGTCACTTCTAGAATTAGAAGTGACTTTTCGTTTTTAAGCTTAATTTTACTTAGTATAAGCAACATTGTACCAGTTAGGGAAACCATTACCCATTGAGTCAGATGGCTTAAGTGAGTAGCCAGTAAGTTTCTTGTTAACTGCAGTAATAGTGTAACTGTTTGATACAGGAAGAACGTAAGCTTCGTCATCCATGTACTTTTGCCATTCGTGGAACTTATCTACACGGTACTTGTGATTAAATGCCTTTTGTGAGTCCATTTCATCAAGAAGTTGAGTATTCTTCTTAGTTACGAAACGAGAATAGTTCATTGGTGACTTTTCACCGTAAAGGTCGTTTGGTGATGGTTCACTTGAAAGTGACCAGGCACCGATAAACATATCTACTGATGGATCATCATGTTGAACCTTATCGTAGAATGAGTTGAATTCAATTAAACGACCACCGGTCAACTTAACATTCAAGCCCATCTTCTTCCATTGTTGAATGTAATTTTGAACGATTGGTTCTTGGTTTGAAGTACCAGTCATAGCTGCAAGACGGATAGTTAAAGGCTTACCATTTGGTTGTACACGATACTTGCCCTTCTTCTTAAAGCCTGCCTTGTCCAAAATTTCGTTACCCTTCTTAAGGTTGTAAGTGTAGCCCTTTACATCCTTATCGAAGTAATCACCGAATTGCTTAGGAATCAAAGTAGGAATTCTAAAGCTTAAGCCGTATGAGTAACGCTTAGCAACTTGGTTAACGTTCATACCGTAACCAATGGCTTGACGAAGAGCCTTGTTGTTCATCTTGGACTTAGGGTTCATTACGTTTTCGCCCTTCTTAGCGTCCCACTTACCTACCTTAAAGCCAAGGTATGAGTATGAAAGTGGAACAGTAGCAATGAAGTTAACGCCCTTAGTATTCTTAACGTTTGGCCATTGTGAGTTGATAACTTGGATAACGTCAAACTTGTTTGACTTAATACTTTGAGCAACTGAGTTAGGGTTGATTACAGTAGCGGTAATCTTAGTAATCTTTGGCTTGCCCTTGTAGTAATATTCGTTAGGAACCCAAGTGGTTGATTGACCACGAACAAGTTTTTGTAACTTGTATGGACCAAAGAACAACGGTCTCTTACGAATCTTATCACTAGACATTAAGTCTTTGAATTTAACATCTTTTAAGTAGTGGTATGGTGCAGCTGCTTCCCAAATATAGCCGTTACCACTAGTGTTCATGCCTGGCTTCATATTCTTAAAGTGAAGAACAACCTTACGACCATTTTCACCATCTGGCATTTCAAGACCAGAAATAGTGCTTGCCTTGCCTTCGTGGTATTCTTTCAAACCTACCAAGTCAGCTAAACTTGCAGTGTAACGTTGTGACTTAGAATCCTTGTTAGCAATGATTTCGTAAGCATATTCATAGTCTTTAGCGGTTACTTGCTTACCATCTGACCACTTAACACCCTTCTTAATGTTAATAGTTGCAGTCTTAGCCTTTTGATCAATCTTAATAGTAGCTGCACCCTTATTGTTGAACACATAGTGATCATCGGTACCAAAAAGACTCTCAGCACCATATTGCATAACTTCACTATCAGTATTAGAAGTTGAAAGTTCATCATTAAAAATTCCAGTAAATGGTGTATCAGTTTCAACCGCAACCTTTACTGTACCACCATTTTTAGTGGCTTTAGTTGGAACAGCTTGGCTAAATTTAGCGGCGTTAGAAGCTTCATTGGCATTAGAGCCAGATTTACCACAAGCTGCTAGTGTAAGGGCAACACCTGATAAAAGTGTAATGCCAGCAAAAACTTTTGCCTTTTTCATTAGTAAAAATCCTCCATAACTTGGAACAAGTTGACTTATCCATAATATCACTATTACAAAAAAGTTACAACAGCATGAAAACGGCAGGTATCTTTTTTAAGATATCTGTCGCTTTTTTATGTTAGTTATTAGATTTTATAATATGAAAGTTTATGTAAAGGATTATTTATTGTTTAGAATTTTGGAGATTTTTACTAGTGTGCCTAATTACTTAGCGTAACCTACTTGGTACCATAATTGGTGCCCGTTGTTGTTTTGTGATGGCTTAGTTGAGTAACCGGTGATCTTGTTGTTTACAGCATTGATACTGTATGAGTTGCTGGTTGGGATTACAAAGGCTTCATCGTACATGTACTTTTGCCATTGGTGGAAGACCTTTACGCGGTACTTAGTGTCAAATGACTTCTCTGAGTCCATTTCAGCAAGCAACTTGTTGTTTTCTGGAGTTACGAAACGTTCGTAGTTCATTGGTGAAGTTTCACCGTACATGCTTCCTTGTGATGGTTCAGAAGCTAAGCTCCAACCTGCTTGGAAGAAGTCGATATCCTTAGAATCGTGTTGAACCTTGTCGTAGAATGAGTTGAATTCCATCAAACGACCACCAGTAAGCTTAACGTTCAAACCGATCTTGTGCCATTGTTGTAAGTAGTTTTGAGCAATAGCTTCAGCGTTTGGTGAACCTGACATAGTAGCAAAGTGAAGTACTAATGGCTTACCGTTAGGTTGTACACGCCACTTACCCTTCTTCTTGTAGCCAGCCTTGTCCAATAATTGGTTAGCCTTCTTCAAGTTGTAGTTGTAGCCCTTGATGCTGCTGTCGTGGTATGCACCGAAGCCTGAAGGAATTAAAGTATTAACTCTGAAGCTCAAGCCTTGGGTGTAACGCTTGTTAACGGCATCAATGTTCATTGCGTAACCAATAGCTTGACGCAATGACTTGTTGGCAACCTTGGAGTTCTTATCCATGACATTCTTGCCAGTCTTAGCGTCCCATTTACCCATCTTAAAACCAACGTAGCTGTATGCCAATGGAACTTGAGCAACCCAGTTAACACCCTTGGTGTTCTTAACTTGATCCCATTGTGAGTTAATTACGCCAGTGATATCGAACTTGTGACTCTTAATAGCTTGTGAAGCTGAGTTAGGGTTAACTACTTGGATTACAACCTTGTTTAACTTTGGTTTACCTCTCCAGTAGTACTTGTTTGGTACCCAAGTTACTGATTGACCACGAACAAGCTTATCAAGCTTAAATGGACCAAAGTATAATGGCTTCTTTCTGATTTGGTCACATGATTGAAGCTTGTTAAATGGAATATTCTTTAAGTAGTGGTATGGTGCAGCTGATTCCCAGAAGTAGCCGTTACCTGAGAAGTACATACCTGGTCTCATTTGTTTGTAGTGAATTACAATTGTACGGCCATTTTCACCATCTGGCATTTCAATACCGGAAATAGTCTTAGCCTTGCCTTCGTGGTATTCTTTCATACCTTGAATTGATTCAAGAGTTGAATCGTAACGTTGTGCTTGAGTCTTCTTGTTTGCCAAGATTTCGTATGGATATTCAAGGTCTTTAGCATTTACTTGCTTACCGTCTGACCACTTAACACCCTTCTTAACAGTGATGGTTACTGTCTTGGCCTTACGGTCAAGTTTCATAGTTGCGGCACCTTTATTGTTAATTCTGTAATAATCATCAGTATCGAATAATGATTCTTCACCAGGTGCAGCTGCACTTGAGTCAATTGCGGAGGTTGATAATTCATCTGAAAAGATTCCAGTAAATGGAGTATCAGTTTCCAATGCTACAGAAACGGTACCACCTTGCTTGGTAGCTTTCTTAGGAGTTGAATCTGGAAACTTCTTAGCATCCTTTGCTCCTTGGTTATTACTGCTACCGCTTTGACCACAAGCAGCCAATGCTAATGCGGCTGCGGAAACTACTCCTACAGAACCTAAAATCTTTGCTAATTTCATATAATTATTCCTCCATCTAGGACATCTTTTATGTTTTTTATTAATAATCTTTGAATCAAGTTGATGATTAAATAATACCACGATATATTAGTTTTTCAATAGTTTTATGAAATTAATTTTAATTTTTATTTTATTAGAATTGCATAACTTTATTATTATGCAGACACAAAAACAGCTCTATCAAGCGATAGAGCTGTTTTAATATATTTATTAGATTATTAATTTTCACGTTGTCTTGCGTCACCTGCACGTTGTAAGGCACGACCAACATAGTTAATACTTAAGGAAATAACCAAAAGCAAGATAGTAGCTGGGAGCCATAACCATGGACGGTTAATAACGTTAACTGGGTCATCCGCGAATCCAATCAAAGTACCAAGTGATGGAGTTGTAGTTGGCAAACCATAACCCAAGTAGGACAAACTAGTTTCAATACCAATGTTACCAGCAATAGTCAAAACAACGTCAATGATAATCATTGAAGTGATGTTAGGTAAAACTTCACGGAACATAATTTGGAAGTTAGATGAACCTGAAGTCTTTGATGCCAAAACGTAGTCACGGTCACGCTGCGACAGAATGAATGAACGGTAATAACGTGCCGTCGTCGTCCATCCGAACATCGCGATCAAGAATACCAAAGTTACAGCGTTGTAGTTAGGAATAACTGTAGTCAAAACAATGATAATTGGCATTTGTGGCAAAATTTGGATGAAGTCAACTATTCTCATGATGATGACATCAACAACACCACCGTAGTAACCAGAAACTAATCCGACTACCAAACCAACAATTTCAATAATTACAGTAACTGAGATACCGATCATGATTGAGTTACGTCCACCCATGATGAGCAGTTTCAAAATATCACGACCACCATCGTCAGTACCTAGAAGGTGACCCCCTTGGCCCCAACCGTAGTATGCGTCAACGATGTTCATTTCAGTAATTTGTGCTCTGTTCAAAAACAATGAACCACCGAAAGTAAACAATAAAATTAAAATAATGATAATTAAAGCTGTAAGTGCAGACTTAGAACGTAAAATTTCACGTACAGCCACCCTGAATCCAGAAGGTGGGAGAGTAGCCTTTGGTGTAGCGTCTTTTTTACTTGCTTTCTTTGTAGCAGTATCTTTCTTTTTATCAGCCATTTCTTCTCTCCTCCCTATTGAATTCTAATACGTGGGTCAATAATACTCATGATGATATCTGACAACAAGTTACCAATTAGAGTCAAGATACCAAAGATAAGAATCAAAGCAGTTAAAGTGGTGTAGTCACGTTGACTGATTGAGTCAAGGAACAACTTACCCATACCAGGATAACTGAAGACACTTTCAATAATCATTGAACCACTAAGAAGACCAGTAATAGTGTTACCAAGGAAGGCAGCAATTGGCAATAATGAATTTCTCAAAATGTGCTTATGGAAAACTACATTTTCAGGAACACCCTTACTGCGGGCAGTTCTAACGTAGTCTTCAACCTTGTTATCAACAATACCTGTTCTCAAGTACTGTACAGTACCAGTAGTAGCAATCAAGGCATACAAGATAGCTGGAAAAATCATGTGGTAAAGTCTACTGCCAAGTACACCCCAGAATCCTGAGGCGTTGGCTGAAACTGAACCTGAAATTGGGAACCAACCCAAGGTAAAGCCGAAGAGCCATAATCCTAAGATATAGAATACGAAACCCGGTGTAGCTAAAGTAATGTAGTTAAAGATTTGTACACCAGTATCTTGCCATTGGTCTTGGTGACGACCAGCAGTAATACCAAGAGGAATCGCAATACTATAAGTTAAGATAGTTGTCAAAAGTGATAACCAGAAAGTATTCTTTGCACGGTCTGCAATTAATGATGTTACAGGTACGTGTTGAATATAACTTGTACCAAGATCACCATGGAATAAGTTGCCTACCCATCTAAAGTATTGAACATACCATGGATCATAAAGACCAGCAGCTCTTCTTAAAGCTTCGATTTGTTTAGGGTCGGTGTTAGGGTTAATTGATCCACTGAATGGGTCACCTGGCATCATCTTAGCAAGCAAGAAGACCAACAGACTCAAGATAATCAATTGTGGGATCATGATTAACAAACGCCGTAAGATTGTTTTCCACATGCTTAATCACTCTCCTTTTCTTCTCGTTCTTTGAGTTCAGCTTCTTGAGCCATATCTTCAGGCAATGCTACCCAGTGCTTAGGTGCAACCTGTTGCAATGGATATACACGTCCGTCCTTGTCATACCATTTGCTTTGGTTTTCCTCGAATTCTTTTTCTACTTGTTCACGGTGTTTCTTATGTTCTTCACGATGTTCAACGTCAACTTGAGGAATAGCAGAAAGAAGTCGCTTAGTATAAATGTGAATTGGATGCTTGTAAATTTCTTCACGACTACCTAATTCAACCAAACGACCACGGTGCATAATAGCTAAGTTTTCTGACATGTGCTTAACAACACCTAAGTCGTGAGAAATGAAGAGATATGCAATGTTGTATTGTTGTTGAATATGCTTCATGAAGTTCAAAACCTGAGCTTGAACTGATAAGTCCAAAGCAGAAGTTGGTTCGTCGGCAACAATTAATTTAGGGTTAGTAGCAACGGCACGAGCGACACCAATTCTTTGACGTTGACCACCAGAGAATTCATGTGGGTACTTGTAAATTGCATCACTAGGCATCCCTACGATGTCAAGCAAGTCCTGTACACGATCACGTTCTTGATCGGTAGTCAAATTTTCAAAGTTTCTAATCGGTTCAGCAATGATGTCTTCAATTCTCTTACGAGGGTTCAAACTTGACATTGAATCCTGGAAAATCATTTGAACATCTTTGTTATAATCAAGCTTCTTACGATTGCTTGCCTTAGTGACGTCCAAACCCTTATACATGATTTGTCCGCCAGTAACTTTTTCAACCCCAACGATTGCTTTACCGGTAGTTGATTTACCAGAACCAGATTCACCAATCAAACCGTAGGTTTCACCTTCGTTAATTGAGAAGTTTACACCATCAACGGCACGAACATAATCTGTAATTCTGTTCCAAAAGCCGGAGCGAATTGGGTAATAGACTTTTAAATCTTTTATTTGGATAATTTCTTTTGCCATAAATTACTCCCCGCTTGCTGCTGTTGCTTTTTGCGTACTGTCTTCATCCTCAAAGTGGAATGTCTTCCAGCAGGTACATCTTACCCAGTGACCAGGTGCTACCTCATGAACACGTGGCTCCTCCTCATGGGCACTTGCAGGAATCCAAGGAATTCTTGCAGCAAATCGATCACCACTACGTGGCATATTCTTAAGAGATGGTACAGTACCCTTGATAACATGAAGGTCTTCATCAGTATCATCAGATTGAGGCATTGAATTAAGAAGTGATCTTGTATATGGATGAAGTGGATTTTCAAAAATTGTCTTAACATCTGATTTTTCAACAATTTGTCCAGCATACATAACCGCAACTTCATCAGCAGTCTCAGCCACAACGCCCAAGTCGTGGGTAATCAAGATAATACCTGAATGTGACTGTCTTTGAATATCTTCTAGCAAGTCCAAAATTTGAGCTTGAATAGTTACATCCAAAGCAGTAGTTGGTTCATCAGCAATAATTACTTCTGGCTTACATGCAATAGCCATCGCAATAACTACACGCTGACGCAAACCACCTGAAAGTTCATGTGGGTACATCTCGTACATTTCTTCAGGTCTAGGCATTCCTACTTGATTAAATAATTCAATAACTCGTGCGTGACGTGCTTTTTCATCCATATCAGTATGGTAATAAAGAGTCTCGGCAACTTGGTCACCAACACGCATTAATGGATTTAAACTAGCAAGTGGATCCTGAAAGATCATCCCGATCTTATCTCCACGAATCTTGTTGAACAATGATTCATTCAAACCAACAAGGTTCAATTCATTATAAAGAATGTCCCCTGTAACTTTAGTATTTTTATGGTCGTACAATCCAATAATACTTGAAGCGATAGTACTTTTACCACAACCAGATTCACCAACAATGGCTAAAATCTCGTCGCGCTTTAAAGTTAAATTAATATCGTCCGCAGCATCATAGAACTTCCCTTGCAAACGGTACGCCGTATGCAGGTGCTGTATATCTAGTAATAGATCACTCTGCTTTTCCAAAGGTCATTCCTCCATTTATAGCTTCTTTTATTAAAAGCTGTTTAATCTTTTCTATTTATTTTCTAATTATAAACACAAAGCCGGTCGTATGCAAATAACGACAGGGCTTTTTTTTAGGAAATTAACCTTGATGTGACTTAATATATAATACAGCGTCACCAACGGTCTTAATTTTCTCAGCTTCGTCATCAGGAATTTCTGAACCAAATTCATCTTCAAGTTGCAAAATAAATTCAACTAAGTCGATAGAATCAGCGTCTAGATCATTTGTAAAATTAGTATTTTCAGTAATTTTATCTTGATCAACATTAAAATTATCGGCAATTAAGGTTTTAATTTTATTAAAAATTTCTTCTTCTGTCATACAAATTCTCCTTTTTAATAAACTATTGTACTATTTTGTAGCGAATTCGTCTTTAAAATCTTGCACCAAATTTTCTTTAATCATTTTATCAACTTGTTTTAAAGTGAAATAAATTGGACGTTCATTAGAGCGGCCATGAGTTTTAACCACTGGTGCATTAACTCCAAGCAAAACTGCACCGCCATACTTAGCTGTATCAAACTTTGAT
>NZ_JAEHNT010000038.1:0-1812 GCF_016742815.1 Lactobacillus sp. A27 | reverse complement strand
GAAAAAAGAACGATGAAATTCTTCGCGAAAATCATCGTTCTTTTTCTATACTTTAATTGTCTTCCTTGATATTATTGAATCACCACAAAACAAAA
The DNA here is from genome assembly GCF_016742815.1 of Lactobacillus sp. A27. NCBI lineage: Bacteria > Bacillati > Bacillota > Bacilli > Lactobacillales > Lactobacillaceae > Lactobacillus > Lactobacillus sp. A27. The sequence goes on along the minus strand of NZ_JAEHNT010000038.1, from coordinate 1,717 downwards.
ATGAAAGAAGGCATATTAATGTATCAAAATTATATCACAGGCCAAACAGCTTTAACACTTAATTTAGACTTTACTATTCCTAGTAATCACTTAGCTAATACTATTAGCTGGTTCGTTGATTCAATTCCAGAAGATGTATTGCTGGGTGACACATCCAAGACAGGACGACCAGCCTATCATCCAGCCATGATGCTTAAGATTTTGCTTTTTGCTTATTCAAGAAGAGTCTTTTCTGGCAGAAAAATTGAATTGATGCTGGAAGAGAATCTACCAATGATAGTTTTAGCCGAACATCAGAAGATCTCATATCACACAATTAATAATTTTAGATCCAGCAATCGTGCCAATGAACTGGTTAAAAAATGTTTTATTTACTTTACCAATCTTTTAGAAGATGAAGGTTTGATCAATGAAGGCGCGATTTTTATCGATGGCACTAAGATTGAAGCTGATGCCAACCGCTATACTTTTGTTTGGCGTAAAGCTGTTGAAAAGTATCATGAAAAATTAAAAGGCCAAGCAGTTGAACTTTACGATGAATTGATTGCCAAAGAAGTAGTCAAAGCAATGGCCAAGGAAAAAGTGCAGACTAGCGAAGGACTGGCAGAGCTTGCCCAAGAAACTGAAGCTGAAATTGAAAAGCTGACCGAAGAAATTGAGCAAGAACCTAAAGTCATTCCAGGAGGCTCTCCTAGAAAAGTTAAGAGACGAGGTCTTAAGAAGCTGCTTCGCAAACTGAAGAAAGACTACGTTCCTCGCATGAAGAAATATGAAGACGACAAAGAAATCTTTGCTGGGCGCAATAGCTATTCCAAAACCGATCACGACGCAACTTTCATGCACATGAAAGAAGATCACATGAAAAACGGTCAGCTTAAACCGGGCTACAATATTCAAGCCGCTACAACTGACCAGTATGTAGTTGATTATGCCTTGTACCCTAATCCCACAGATTTTAGAACCTTAGAGCCGTTTTTGAAACAAATGACGACATTAGATAAGTTTGACAAAATTGTCGCTGATGCTGGTTATGGCAGCGAATATAACTACTCGCTGCTGGAAAAAGAATATTCAGACAAAGAGTATTTCATTCCATATACCATGTACGAAAAGGAACAAAAGAAGAAATATAAAAAGGACCCGACTAAACTGGCTAATTGGTATTATGATGAAAAAGAAGATTATTATCTTGACTATCAAGGTGTAAAGTTTAGTTTTAAATGTCAAAGTCAGAGAAAAGATCGTTCAACGGGTTCAACGGATCAGGTTCGCAATTTTAAGATTTATGAAGCTGATGAAACCCAAGCAACGTCAGAATTAGAACAATTGGCTAAGACTGCCAGCGGCTGGCAGCGCCAAGTACGCTACAATCCTAATTGGCAAAGACTAAAAGAAAAGGCAAAAGAAGTTCTTCAAAGCCCAGAAGGAAGACACATCTATAGTATGAGAAAATATGATGTAGAACCCATTTTCGGACATTTGAAGAACGTATTTGGCATGCGCCGAACCCATTTAAGAGGCAAAAAGAAAGTTGAAACCGATGTAGGAATAGCCTTCATGATGATGAATTTGAGCAAATATTGGAACAGAAGATGGTCAAAGGACCATACTTTTTTATTAAAAAAATTAATGAGAGAGAAAAAAACGATCAAAACCTCAAATTTGAGAATTTTGATCGTTCTTTTTATGGCCTAGGATTTAGTTTTTTCCCAGACAC
>NZ_JAEHNT010000037.1:0-117891 GCF_016742815.1 Lactobacillus sp. A27 | reverse complement strand
AGTCCGTATCTAAGCAAGTTGGTGTTCTGGTTAGCGTAAGCTAACGAGCCACTAAGCCCTAGACTTCAGTCTAGGGTAGTTGACCTGATTAAAAAATAGTTGAGTATGAGAAAAATGCGTTAAGGGTGGAGATTCTTAACGCATTTTTACATAGAAACATTAATTGCATGCAATCCGCACTTTTGGTATAATTCTAGTGTTGTGAGGTTGCTGAATTAGCTCAGTCGGTAGAGCGTCTCCCTCGTAAAGAGAAGGTCGGCAGTTCGATTCTGCCATTCAGCATCAGAGTACTAACAAAAGACCTGTAATGAAGCCCGGCTTTAGGAGTTGAGTATTCATGCAGGTCTTTTTTTGCACCAAAAATAACTGGTTATAACCACTTTGCAGAAAGCTCTTTCATGATATAATTTTACTTAAAGTGGTACTAACCAGTTAGAAGGTGAGTAAATGAAAAGTCCACTTTATAAAGAATTGATGAACCAACTGGCTTCACATATCAAAAAAGATTATCAACCTAATCAGAAGCTTCCGAGCGAACGAGAACTAGTTGAAATGTTCAAGGTGAGCCGTAGCACTGTGCGTTTAGCACTTAATGAATTGGAAGAAAAGGGTTTAATTTATCGTTTGCATGGTAAAGGGACCTTTGTTACACCAACTTTTATCAAGCAGCCGAACTTAGGTAGCATGTATTCTTTTAGTAGCCAGATGGAAGGCGAAGGCAAGGAAATATCTACTAAAAATATTTCTCTTAAATTGTGTACACCAGAAAAAGAAATTGCACTGCAATTGAATCTTGCGTCAAATGATCAAGCATATGAATTGATAAGATTACGTTTGGCTGATGGCGAGCCGTTAGTGTATAATCGCACTTATTTGCCAGAGAAGATTTTTCCTAATTTAACTTTAGATGATTTGAATCAAGGGACTTTATATGGAACTTTGAAAAAGAAATATCATCAAATTAGTGTATTGGCATTTGAAGATGTACAAGCAGTTAATCTGACTAAAGAAGCGGCTCAACTTCTTCATGTTAAAGAAAATACGGCTAGTTTAAAAATTAACCGTAAAGCAATAAATGATAAAAACATCCCGATCGAGTTTACACAAGCACTCGCTCGCGGAGATAAATTTGTATATAGATCTAAGCAATATAATGAATAATATGAGGAGAAAAATGATGACATATTTCATTCATGCAGATAAATTCTTTTTAGAAAATAAAACTGAAATTGGTGGTTATTTAGAAGTTGATGATCACGGAAAATTTGGTTTTTATTATCCAGAAGATGAAAAGCCTGAAGGCAAGATTGTCGATTATACCGGTAAATGGATTGCTCCTGGATTAGTTGATACTCACATTCACGGTTTAGTTAATGAAGATTCTATGAAGAGTAACTGGGAAGGAATCAACAAGATTTCTGAAGGTTTACTTAAGGCAGGTGTTACTTCATGGCTTCCAACTACGATTACTGATAGTGATAAACATTTAATTGAAACTTGTGAAAAGTATGCAGCACATAAGGGTGAAGAAACTGGTGCTAAAATTCAAGGCTTACACTTTGAAGGACCTTACTTTACTCCTAAACATGCTGGTGCAGAAAACCCTAAGTATATGCGTGATCCTTCAATTGAAGAGCTTCGCCGTTATGAAGAAGCTTCTGACGGGATGCTAATTAAGATGTCGATGGCTCCAGAACGTAAGGGTTCCAAAGAATTTGTTCGTCAAGCAGTGAAAGACGGCATCATCATTGCATTAGGACACTCAGCCTCAGATTATAAGGATGCCATTGCATGTGTCGAAGCAGGTGCCACTATGTTTTGTCATACGTATAACGGTATGGAACCAATGTCACAACACACTCCTAACTTGCTTGGTGCCGCATATTCTGCTCGCTTGGTCACCGATGAATTAATTTGTGATGGTCACCATGTATTGGAACCAACTGTCAGAGCATTGGTACGTGCTAAGGCCCCAGAACATATTTGCTTGATCACTGACTGTATGCAAGCGGGACTCATGCCAGATGGTGATTACATGTTAGGTGAATTACCAGTTTATGTAAAAGACGGCATGGCTCGCTTGAAGGATGGCGATAACTTAGCAGGTAGTATTTTATTGTTGAAGCAAGCTGTAAAGAATCTGGTTGATTGGAACGTTGTTACTCCTGAAGATGCAATTATGATGGCATCATATGTTCCGGCACGTTCAATTAATAAGCTTGATAAATGTGGTTCAATTAAGCCTGATAAGCCAGCTGATTTCATTGTTTTGAATCCAGACATGACTTTGAGTGAGACTTATTTGGATGGTGTATCTAGATATAAAGCTTAAAATATTATTTTAGATAGAAAAACAGGTATGCGTTGTCATGATGCATACCTGTTTTTGATTAAATTTATTTTTTCATTATTAGCAGCGCCATTCAACGCCAGTCATTTTAACATTTTTGTTAGCCTTAATTAGGGCAGCACCGTTGCCGATTTCAACGCCGCCATCTAAGATTCCTTCATCGGAGCGAAGGTTAAGGCTGCCAGCATTATAATCCATCACCATGTTTGGACCCATCAAGGTCATATCATACTTAGAAGTATAAATTTTAAGTCCTTGATCATTGTCTAATTGAACAGGATAGTCCGGATCTTTTTCATCAACCCAAATAATTGAAAAATGTGAGCCAATACTGCAGCCGCCACCCTTGATGGAATATTTGCCGCCGCCATCATCGGTAATTAAGATCAAAGTCTTGTCAGCAATTTCTCTTCTTTTTAAATAATCTAATGCGGAGTCAGTAAATGTGATTTTTAGCATATTCGTTACTTCCTGTCTAAATCTCTTTACTTGTTAACTAGATTATACAAGAAAAAATTAGATAAGAAATTGATTTAGATCAAGAAAAGCTAACTTTTTAGTCGCCCCAGATGACGATCATTTCTTGCCATTCGCCACTTTGACCGATATTACGAAATTCTAAATTGAATACTTTGGCGTTCATATGGTTTTCTTGCCATTTTTCATAAGCTTCATTAGGCATATCTTCAGTTGATTGATACTTAAAAGAATCAACGTGTAAATTTTTAGCTAAAATAGCATTTTTGTCATTAAACATAACAATCACTTCTTTTCATATATTATTGTAGTCGATTTTCTAATGGTTGATACAAAAGCAGCTTATAATAGAAGTAAGAAGAAAATGATGTAATAGAAGAGAGGAAGAGCAATGCCACTTTGCCAATTATTTATTGATAAAAACAAATCACAATTTATGTTAATGAAAATGCCTGATGAAGTTACACCTGATAATTATCAAGGTTGGGTAAGTCAAAAAGAAGCTGAGAGTACTATTCAAGCATTTGAATTCCCTCAAAAGTTGCTAGATCAAATTGCTATGAAATATTTAGACGATAGTCAAGGGAGCGCCCCATATGAGGCTAAATATGTCTTAATGAAAGCGTCTGATGAAAATGTATTATTTGTTTCTAGCTTGGAATTAAGTCGTAATGGCGATGAAAAAATGGATGTAATTAGAAATGGTTTATTAATTGTGTTTGATGAAAACGAATTGCAACATTTTAGTGATGTTTTGCAAAAAGCGTGGAATGAAACAAATTAATAGTCTAAAAAAAGATAAGAAGGGGTAAGAATGACCCGTAAAATTGTTGATCAAACTTTTGAAGATGATCAGAAAAAGGATAATTATATTTTTATTTCTGACATTCATGGCAATTTAGAGACAATTGATTTAATTGAACAAGCCAAGAAAGACTATCCATTAGCTCAATTGGTTACCGGTGGTGATTATATTGATGGACGTGAACATGTTAAAGAAGTTTTGGATTATTTAATAGATCAGAAAAATCAAGGTGCCCTTGTTTTATTAGGTAATCATGAACAAATGATGCTTAATTTTGCTGAAGGAACTGAGCATCAAGATGGAATCTGGTTCTATAACGGCGGTGGGAAGACTTTAACCAATATATTTGGCCGGACGATTTTGCCCGATGAAGTTAGAGAAAGTAAATATTATCGTTTCTTAAAATCATGTCCGACAATGTATGATACACCGCAGATTATTTTTGTTCATGCGGGTGTGCGCCCTGATGAAAAATATAATGATCCCACTACATACAATAAGGTAGTTTATGGTTTGAAGTTTGATTATGACTTTTATCGGATTTGGGCACGAGAAGAATATTGGTATTCTGATCAAGCGGAAAAAATGATTTCCCATAATCGAACTGGTAAAACAATTGTGACGGGTCATACGCCTACAGCTGTTTTAGAAGGTAAATACGATGATGGGCGAAAAATGAAGCAACTGCAAAAGGATGACTGTATTGTTAGAAAAATGCAGTATCCAGGTGAACCAGCCAGAATTTTTACTGATGGTGGATCACATTCTGATCCTTTAATTTATCCACATAATGATGGCAATGTTGTAGTGCTTGATGGAAACGGTGAGATTGTTCGCGTTTATAATTGGAAAAATCCACAAGGAACAAAGTTTGATGAATAAGAAAAAGCATCCCGATTGGGATGTTTTTTAGATTTAGAGATCAAAAATATTAATTAGTCTTCAACTTTCTTAGCTTCGTTCATAGCCTTCATGATTGAAGGGTTCTTTGAGTGACAATCTTTGATCATTTGTAAATCTTCTTCAGTTAACTTAACTTCGTATTTAGTCATGATTTATTCCTCGCTTTTATTTAAAAATACATTTTTACTATAGCACTTAACTTTCTAACTGGAAAGAATCTATTTTGTTTGCAGCAATATTTCAGCTTGTTAAATACGAACATGCTTTTGCACATAGCAAGTTAAAAATAAAAGTGCTAGAAACCTTGATAGATCAGTATTTTGTATTATCTAAATAAATTTACACTAATGTTACAAATGTTACAATAATGTCATATTAAGTAATATTTTCTTAATGATTGAGTGATATTCTTGTTATGGTTCTGAAACGAAAAGCTTGTAGTATATACGATGTCAATTGAATACAGACAGACGAATAAGTGAAAATTCGTTACTTATATTATTTTTTATAACTTTAAGGAGAGAATTTTTTTGAAGATTAAATCTATCTTAGTTAAGTCAATTGCAGTAGCTGCTATGTCAGTTACAGGTTTAGTAGTAGCAAACAACGCAGGCTCAAACACTGCACAAGCTGCTATCGTCCAAAACGATGCAAGCGTAGTAACTGTAAACTACGTTTCAGATAATTCAATTACTGTATATAACAACTATGAAAACCCAGTAGCAACTGGTCAAACTTTAGCAAGCGACACTTCATGGAAAGTTATCAAGACTGCTTACGATTCAAAGGGCCACAAGTGGTACGACTTAGGTAAGAACCAATGGGTTCGTGCTAAGTACGTAACTATTGGTTACCACGCAGCTGCTATCCAAACTCAAACTACTGCTCAAGCTTCAACTCAAGCTCCAGCACAATCACAAACTCAAAATACTCAAACTGCTTCAAATACTAGCGCTTCATCATACACTTCAAACGCATCAGGCTCAGAAGCAAGTGCTAAGGCTTGGATTGCTAGCCGTGAATCAGGTGGCTCATACAGTGCTTCTAACGGTCAATACGTAGGTAAATACCAACTTTCAGCATCATACTTGAACGGTGACTACTCAGCTGCCAACCAAGAAAGAGTTGCTGACCAATACGTACAAAGCCGTTACGGTTCATGGACTGCTGCTAAGTCATTCTGGCAAGCAAACGGCTGGTATTAATCAGTTAAAAACTAAATAACAATTGAATAATAAAAAGGAGGCACTTTTCCAGATTCGGAGGGGTGTCTTTTTTGTAATTTAAAAGACTACGATATAATAAAACTATAATGTTGACAGTGCCTAGAAAGTGAGGACAATTATGAAAAAGAAAATGATGGTGACATTGCTCACTAGTGTCTGTTTAATGGGACCAGTTGGCATGCTTACGCAAACTCATCCTCAAGTAGTGCAAGCAGCCAGCAAAGGCAAACTGCGAGTAAAAGGAAATAAGAAAGTACGTCTTTATACCAATCGTGGTAAAAAATCTAAATATTACGCTTATACAAGCAGAACATATTCTTATTCTGCTAAGAAATATCTAAAAATTGGCAAGAAAAAGCATTTAGCTTATAAAATTGGTAATAACTCACATTGGATTTTAGCTAAGAATGCTAAATTGGTGAAGAAGACGGTTGAAAGATATAGTCAGGCCGTTATTAAGTTGCCAAGTGGTTATACACGTTCTGAACTATTAGAAGCATATAAAGGCCACCCAAGTGAAGAATTCATTGCCGCTTCGATGAAGGGCATGGAAGAAAATAATTTCTCACGCGTTGTCACAGGTGATACTGCAAGCGATAAAAGACTTATCAATCCAGACAAGCTTTCTGCAAGTGAACAACATGAATTAGCTGATTTTTCGTTAAGAGTAATTAATAGTGCTCGTGAACAATTAGGTCTTGAACCTTGGATTTATAGCACTGGCACGCAAGAATTAGCTGATGATATTGCTAAGGAATATGAAGAACACGGCCGTAGCATTAAAGATCAAGGACATTATGTGGAAGGTATTGTTAAAGCTTGTCAAAAGCATGGTCTTAAACTAGATGATAACTATGTAGAAGATATGGCCGGCTTTACTATTAATAAAACTACTATGCCAATGGGTGAAATGAAGCGCAACGTTTACTTTGGCTTAAAACAAATGATTTTTGGTTTTGCCGGATCTGGTGAAGATGAGCGTAAAAACAAGTCTTTGTACCGCGAATGGGAACATGCAGGTGACTTGTTCAATACTCAAGGATCAAGTCATGATGGCGATCATAATTATTATGGCTTTAGTATTTCTAAGACGGGCAAGATTTATTCAATGCACTTCATTAGCGTTCCAACTTTTATTGTGGGAAGTGAAAAGTACAACACCAACTTTAGGCCGTAAAAGTTAAATTAAGCACGTATTAAGCGTGCTTTTTTGATATGATAGATAAAAAATACTACGGAGGAAGCAATGAAAAAAACTTTATATTTACTGCGACACGGACAGACATATTTTAATTATTATCACAAGGTGCAAGGAAGGTGTGATTCTCCATTAAATGAGATGGGAATTCGTCAAGTAGAGATGGCACGCGACTACTTCCAAAAAAATAATATTCATTTTGACAAGGCTTTTTCATCAACCCAAGAACGTGCTTGTGACACTTTGGAGATTGCTACAGATCATCAAATGCCATATAAGCGATTAAAGGATTTGCGTGAAAAATGTTACGGTATTTTTGAAGGTCGAGATGAATTTTTGCTTCCTTGGAATTACAATAATCCTAATGTTGATCCAACTATGGAAAAGGACGAAGATGTTGTTAATAGAATGCATCGTGCAGTTGTGGAAATTTTAGACAACATCAACGATGGCGAAACTGCATTGATTGTTGGCCATGGTGACATTTTGGCCAAATATGTAAGAGATGTTGCTGATCCTAACTTTGCTGGTTTTGCCAATGCTTCTATTGTTAAGTTGTCAGTTGATGGTAAAAATGTTCATTTGGATAAGTATGTATGGCCTGCGGAGGGTTTGAAACAAATTTAAATGGCGATAAATTTATATTTAGTACGACATGGACAGACATTATTCAATGCCCAACAAAGAATGCAAGGTAGCTGTGACTCTGCTTTAACTAAGTTAGGTATTAAGCAGGCTGAAGCTTTGCGTGATTATTTTAAGAAAAAGCAAATAGTATTTGATAAGGCTTATTGTTCAACGCAGGAGCGCGCTAGTGATACGCTAGAAATTATTGTTGGTCCTGAAATGGATTATGAACGTTTGAAGGATTTAAAAGAGAAAAATTATGGACCATTTGAAGCTAAGAAAAACTTTTGGTGGCCGCTTATGAAGTTTAGATCCGGTTCAATGGAAGATAATCGTGAAGTGGTTGAACGAATGGAGCGCGGAATTAATTTGATCTTGCGGGATGCCAAAGACGGCGAAAATATTTTAGTAGTCGGTCATGGCGATAGCATGAGTCGGTATATTCGTGAAAAGGCTGGCAACCACAAGTTCCATGGCTTTCACAATGCTGAATATGTTCAACTGAAGAGCAACGGACATGAAGTTGAATATGTAAAAAGCTGCTGGCCTGCTAAAAAATTAAAAATTGAACAATTAACTGAAAAATAAAGAGTTCATTTTTTTACATTAGCTTATAATTAAGTATGCAAAGAATAAAAAACGAGGCAAGAAAAATGGATGAAACACCAATTTTTAAAATTACTAAATTAAATATTGCAGAAAATGATCGCGATGAATATATTCGCAAGGCTGAAAAGTATATGCGCGATTCTATCCCAGCTGAAGAAGGAACTTTAGTAATTGGCAGCGCTCATGATGATGCTAAGGGTGAAGACAATTACAAGATCGAATTATTCCGTAACAAGGAAGCTGAAGACGTGCACATCGCATCAATGTCAGCAGTAGATTTTGAAGAAACTGTAGATAGCATTAGCACTGACAAGAAGATCATCAACTTAAAGCCAGAAGTAATCACTACTCATGCACAAAAGGCTTTGAACAGCTATGCAGATAATTTCGTTATGCGTCTGGTAACTGTTGAAGTTAAAGAGAAAGATGCTGAAAAGTTCTCACATTCAGTTAAGAAGGAAATGACTACCAGCATTGCATCTGAACCAGGTATGGAAATTATGATGTCAGGTACTAACAAGGATAATCCTAACGAATGGAACTTTGTTGAAGTTTATGCAAACGATGAAGCATATGATAAGCATGTACAAAGTCCTCAATATAAGGAATATATTGAAGAAACTGATGGTATGGTTATTAGAAGAGATGTTAAGACTCTTGTACGTGATGCATTGGCAACTCAAGGTGCAATTGTGTTAGATTAATTTTGAAAAAGGGATGCTGCCGTAAGGTGGTATTTTTTTGTAGGGTAAAATATGACAGAAACAATTATTTTTGCTCACCGAGGCTTGCCGGTGAAGTTTGCAGAAAATTCTTTAGAAGGTTTTCGCTATGCAGCAAAGCATGGTGCAGAAGGCGTTGAGTTTGACGTGCATATGACTAAAGATAAAGTCCCCGTAGTTATGCATGACGAAGAGATTGATCGGACAACTGATGGTAGTGGCTATATCAAGGATTATACGTTGAATGAGATCAGGAAGTTTCATCTGAAAAATGGTGAGCCTGTACCTATGTTGAGAGAACTTTTTGAAATTTTGCAGGATAAAGATTTGTACATTAACTTAGAGTTCAAGACTAATAAGATTCACGATAAGGGAATCGAAGCTATTGTTTTGGCACTGGTAAAAGAGTATCACTTCGTGCATCCCATTATCTTTTCGTCTTTTAATTATCAAACGTTAAAAAACTGCCAGCAAATCGATCCGCATCAGCAATATTGCTTTTTAACCAAGGTTCCGGTTATTTTTCCACAAAGATTTGTTAGAAAAAATCATTTTGCGGCAATTCATCCACATTGGTACTTGCCAAGCAAAATTACACAGCGCATTTGGACTGTGGATAATCCTAAATTGGCTAAAAAATATATGAAACGCGGCGTAGCAGGCATTTTTACCAACAATTTTGAATTAATGAATCAGTTGAAAAAAGATTATTGAAGTATAATGAAAAAGAAAGTGAAAAAAAGAGGTGATAAAAGTGGCAACTATGAAGGATGTTGCTCAAAGAGCAGGGGTAGGAGTAGGTACGGTTTCTCGTGTGATTAATCATGTGCCAGGAGTTAAAGAAAGTACTCTAGTTAAGGTTAATCAAGCAATTAAAGAATTAAATTATATTCCAGATGAATATGCTAGAGGATTGAAGACCAATTCCTCAAGAACCATAGCTCTTATTTTGCCTTCAATTTGGTATCCATTTTTCTCAGAATTCGCTTATTATGTAGAAAAACGTTTAGATAATGAAGACTATAAAATATTATTATGTAATTCTAACGGTAATCCAGCAGAAGAAGCAAAATATATTAAGATGCTGAAGCAAAATAAAATTGATGCAATTATTGCGATTACCTACAGTGATATTGGTCAATATATTTATTCCAATATTCCATTCGTTAGTTTAGACCGTTATTTTGATAAAAAAGTATCTTATGTTACATCGGATAATTATGAAGGCGGGAAATTAGCTGCTAAAGAATTGCTAGAGCATGGTGCTAGAAACTTAGCTTATGTTGGTAGTCATAGTAAATATCTTAATGGGACTATGCTAAGAAGAGATGGTTTTAGAGATTATCTCGAGGATATTGGAATTGATTATAAAGAGATCTTTTTGCAAGAACCTGTAAAAGACTTTACACCGTATCTTTTAGAGATGTTAAAAGATAATCAAGAAATTGATGGAATTTTTTGTCATACAGATTCATTATTGCTGAAATTAAGAAAAATTTTGAATCAACATGGATATAGAGTTCCTGAAGATATTCAATTAATAGGATTTGATGGGATGAATTTGTCCTCAGATCTTCCATTAGGGATATCTACAATTGCCCAACCTGTTGAGCAATTGGCCAATGGTGCAGTTGACTTAGTTTTACGCAAAATTGCGGATCCTAGTTTGAAAAATGAAGCTAAAATGTACCCAGTAAGATATGTTGATGGAAATACCACAAAATAACTGTTGACAAGTTATGAAAGCGGTATTATTATTTAAATGTAAGTTGAAACGTTTCCAAAAAGGGAATGAAAATAGTTTTGTGCTAATAATTATTTTTAAGGCAAAAATAGAAACGTTTCAATTAATTAGAATTATGTTAGAGATAAGAAGCGTTTTATTTTTTGAATAGAATTGAAACGTTTCAAAGGAGAGAGACTATGAAAAAGTGGAAATTAGGAGTTGCAACAGTTGCCGCTATTGCAGCACTAGGTTTAGCAGGATGTAGCAATAACCAAGGGAGCAGCAACAGTAAGAACGTGACAATGTGGGTACACGTTTCAAATACTGACCCTGAAGGTAAGGCTCTTCAAAAGAATGTTAATGACTTTAATAAAGAAAACAAACACGGCTATAAAGCCAAAGTTCAATTTATTCCACGTTCTGGTTCAGGTGGTGGTTATGAAGATAAAGTTAATGCCGCTTTGAACTCCGGAAGTTTGCCAGATGTTTTAACTTTGGATGGTCCTAACACTGCTGCTTATGCTCATTCAAAGATTATTCAACCAGTTGGAAAATACATTCAAGGAAAAGATGATTTTGTAAAATCAATTATTGACCAAGGTACATATAACAAGAAGTTATATGCGATTGGTTACTCAGAATCAAGTATTGGATTCTATTACAATAAAAAAATGTTTAAAGAGGCTGGTATTAAAGATTCAGAACTTCCAACTTTGAGTAAGCCATGGAATTGGAATCAATTTAAAGATATTTGTAAGAAGATTACAAATCACTTCCACGAACCAGCAATTAACATGAACTTAAACGACCACTCAGAAATGGCTCTTTACTCATTTGCACCATTTGTATGGTCAGCTGGTGGTAGCATCACTAACCCTGCAGGTACTAAAGCTGTAGGTTACTTCAACTCAAAGCAAACTACTTCCGCCTTCCAATTAATTCAAGACATGGTTAAGGATGGTTACACTACTATTTCACCAAAGGATAAAGGCTTTGAAACTGGTAAGTACGCAATGTTTATGACTGGTGTGTGGGAAGTTCAAACTTTGCAAAATCAATATAAGAATTTAAAGTGGGGAGTTCTTCCATATCCAGTTTCACCGAAGACTAATAAAGAAGTTTCACCTACTGGTTCATGGCAATACGCAATGTCTTCAGCGGCTAAGAACAAGAAGGCAGCTGGTGCTTTGATTAATTATTTAGTAAGTAAAAAAGCTTTGATGACTAATGAACGTATTATGGGTAATACTGTTTTACCAGTACGTAAAAGTGTTGCTAAAGAATTAGTTCCTAAAGTTGGTCCAGCTATGAAATTCTTCATTAAGCAAAACCAAACTACAGGTCACGCTCGTCCAGTCCTAGTAAACTACCCACAAGTAACTAGAACATTTGCTGATACTGTTCAAAACGTAACTTTGTACAAGAAGAACCCTAATGTTCAAAAGGTAATGGACGAACAAGCTAAAGTTATTCAAAAGTACCTTCAGAAATAGAGAAGTAAAGGGGAATCTTTATGCAAGCTAAAGGTATAAAGAGACAGATCGGATGGCTGTACGTTTTCCCAGCAATTCTGATTCTGTTAACATTTTTAATCATTCCGTTCCTGATGTCATTTAGCTATTCTTTTACGAACTATAACATTTTGACACCATGGGCTAAACAATATGTAGGTTTTACAAATTACATTAATACTTTTAAAGATCCCGTATTTCTACAAAGTTTAAAAAACATTGCACAATTCGTCATCTTTATTATGCCAATTCAGGTTGGTGCAGCTTTAGGATTAGCTTTAATTGTTAATAAAAAGAGACCTGGAAATACATTTTTTAAGATTTCATTCTTTGCACCACAAGTTGTTTCATTAACTGTTGTTTCTATTCTTTGGATGTACATTCTTAATCCAGATCAAGGTTTGTTAAATGGTATTTTAGGTATTTTCCATATTAAACCTCAACCATTTTTGACTTCACCTAAACAAGCTATGTTTGCCATCATTGGGGTATCTGCTTGGCAAGGTGCTGGTTATCAGATGCTAATCTTCTTAGCAGGATTACAAAATATTCCAGATTCACTTTATGAAGCAGCTGAACTGGATGGCGCTAATGGTTGGCAAAGATTTTTACACATCACATTGCCAATGCTTAAACCAACTTCAATCATGATTTTAACGACTACTTTCATCAGTGCATTCAACTTGATGATTCAGCCAATGATCATGACGCAAGGTGGACCCGAAAACGCCACAATGACACCAATCTACTACATTTATCGTACTGGTTTTACTGACCGTCAATTAGGTTATGCAAGTGCTATGAGTGTAATCTACGGCATTATCATTATTATCTTTACTATTATTCAAAGAAAGATCACAAACGCCGGAGGTGACGAGAATGCATAAATTTATGACACGTAGAAGGTTTCATATAATTTGGACCACGGTGTTAATTACAATTTTAGCTTTATTCTTCTTGTTCCCATTGGTTTGGATGATCGTTTCTTCAATGAAACCTGAATCTCAAATTTATGCCAACATTAGTAACTTTAAGGCGTTCTTACCTTCAGGCAATATCTCTGATTGGGGCAAAGCTTATGTAAGCATCTTCCATAGATTCCCAGTAATGAGATACATTTTAAACAGTGTATTTTATGCAACAAGTGTAACGATAGGTTCAATTGTAGTAAATGCTTTAGCTGGTTATGGTTTCGCAAAATTCAACTTTACAGGACGCAAACTACTCTTTGGCTTATTAATTGCATTATTGGTTATCCCAGGTACTACACTTTTAATTCAGCAATTCCAAATTGCTAAAACTATTGGTATTTTGAATACGCCTTTGGCAGTTATTTTGCCAGGTATGTCTAGTCCATTCTATATTTACATGTTTAGAAATGCTTTCGCAGCAATTCCAGATAGTATTACAGAAGCTGCTGAACTAGATGGGGCAAGTAATCTAAGAATTTTCTGGAATATCCTTTTGCCAATGACGCTTCCTACAGTTGCGACAGTTGGAACACTATCATTCATAGGTAGTTGGAATGATTATGTATGGCCATTAATGGTATTGACCAATTCTGATCAATTCCCACTACAAGTAGCTATTACGAATATTAACAGCACGAACCCAGTTTACATGAATCAAGTTATGGCTATTTTGACCATTTCTACTGTTCCTTTGGTTTTAGTTTACATTTTCTTCCAAAAGTACCTTACTCAAGGAATGGGTTCTGTAGGTAATGGTGATAAATAATGAAAGAAAATTCATACTTGTATAAGAAAATAAGAAAAATTGATGATGATGAATTACGGCCAACTTTTCATTTTACTGCTCCAGTAGGATGGATTAATGATCCGAATGGATTAATTCATTATAAAAATTATTATCAATTGTATTATCAATATAATCCTTATGCTCCTCATTGGGACAACATGCATTGGGGACACGCTCGCAGCAAGGACGGTCTTCACTGGGAAGACATGCCAATTGCTATGAAACCTGATCATGAATATGACAAAACCGGTGTTTTTTCAGGTTCAGCTATTGAAAAAGATGGCAAGTTATATGTTCTTTATACAGGACATGTAGATGAAAATGGTCAAATTACGGAAACTCAATGTGTAGCTGTTTCGGATGATGGTGTTGATTTTAAGAAATATGAAAATAACCCAGTAATGACGGTAGCAGATTTGCCTGGAGAAACAGACGATAGCAACTTCCGTGATCCTAAGGTCTTTAAGCACGGTGACAAGTATTATTGTGTGGTTGCCGCAGCACTTGAAAAACATGGTAGCTTAGTTTTATTTGAATCAGATGATTTGCTTCATTGGTCATTTAAATCTGTTTTGCTTCAAGGTGAAGAATACGGCATTATGACCGAATGTCCCGATTACTTTAATATTAATGGTCAAGATTATTTAGCCTTTAGTGTAATTTTAGGCGATGGCAGAAATAGTGTTGTTTATCTTGCTAAGGGACATATGGATTGGCAAAACTTTAAGTTTAAGTTAGAAGAACAACATCGTTTAGATGATAGCGATGACTTCTATGCTTCTCAAAGCTTTGTAGATGAAAAAGACAATCGAATTATTATTCCTTGGTTGAGAAGTGCTGATCATGTTAACTATCTTGAAGAATCCGGTCATCTTTGGAACGGTATGATGGGGATCCCAAGAATGCTGACTACAATTAATGGTCAATTAATCCAAAAACCAATTGGAACAATAAATGATATGTCATTATCTGACAGTCAAGATATTGATTTAGGCAGTTATAAATTAACTGAAGAAATTCCTATTGATCATAGTTTGATATTAAAAGGCGATAATGGTGAGATTCACATTACTCGCAAAAAAGAAGATCAATATGTAATTGAAATTCATTCACCTGTATTTATTAAAACTGTTTCATGGCATCCAGATAATCATAAATTGACATTGGTGATTGATAATTCGAGCTTTGAACTCTTTAGTCAAAGTAAGACTTTAAGTATTGTTACTTTTGTTGCTGGAATAAAACAAGCAATGCTTAAAAAGGTAAATTAGCAAGGAAATGAAAAATGACAGAAGTAGATTTAAACCATATTTATAAAAAATATGATGGCAATGACAAGTATTCTGTAAATGACTTTGATTTGCACATCAAAGATAAGGAATTTATCGTTTTTGTCGGTCCTTCAGGTTGTGGTAAATCAACAACATTAAGAATGATTGCCGGTTTGGAAGATATTACCGAAGGTACGCTTGAGATTGATCATAAAGTCATGAATGATGTTGCTCCAAAGAACAGAGATATTGCGATGGTTTTCCAGAACTACGCTTTGTATCCACATATGACTATTTATGACAACATGGCCTTTGGATTAAAGCTTAGACATTATTCTAAGGAAGATATTGATAAAAAAGTAAAGCACGCAGCTGAAATTTTGGGTTTGACTAGCTATTTAAAGAAGAAACCCGCAGCTCTTTCAGGTGGTCAACGTCAGCGTGTTGCTTTGGGACGTTCAATTGTGCGGGATGCACCAATCTTCTTGATGGATGAGCCTCTTTCAAACCTTGATGCTAAATTACGTGTATCTATGCGTGCAGAAATTGCTAAACTTCATCAAAGATTAGGTACGACAACAATTTATGTTACTCACGACCAAACTGAAGCTATGACTTTAGCTGATAGAGTAGTAGTTATGTCAGTAGGTAAGGTACAACAAATTGGTACGCCACTTGAAGTTTACAACAAGCCAAAGAATATGTTTGTAGCCGGTTTTATTGGTTCACCACAAATGAACTTCTTTAATGTTCATTACAAGGATGGCCGTATTTCCGATGGTAAAGGCTTAAACATTGGCATCCCAGAAGGTAAGGCAAAGATGCTTAATGAGAAGGGCTATAACGATAAGGACATCGTATTTGGCATTCGGCCTGAAGACATTCATGCTGAGGAAGCATTCTTGGAAACGTGGCCTGATGCTGTAATCAGTTCAACAGTTGTAGTTTCCGAATTGCTTGGTGCTACAATTCAACTGTATCAAAAAGTCGATGGTACTGAATTTGTAGCCGATGTAAATTCACGTGATTACCACAAGCCAGGTGATCATGTAAAGATGGGTTTCGATGTTAATAAAGCTCACTTCTTCGATAAAGACACTACAATGGCTATTTACAATTAATAATTTTCTCTCCCCCCTAATTTTTGAAAAACAATTCGACATAATCCTCGATGATCAAAAATATTTATAGGTTCGATCTTTTCCCGAAGATTGAACCTATTTTTGTAAAGAAGGTTTAAAAATGAAATTACAAAATAAAGCGATGTTGATAACTTATGCAGATAGTTTAGGTCATAATTTAAAAGATTTATCTTACGTAATGGACCATTATTTTAAAAAGGCAATTGGTGGCATTCACTTATTGCCAATTTTCCCATCAAATGGTGACCGTGGCTTTTCGCCAACACGATA
The DNA here is from genome assembly GCF_016742815.1 of Lactobacillus sp. A27. Lineage (NCBI taxonomy): Bacteria > Bacillati > Bacillota > Bacilli > Lactobacillales > Lactobacillaceae > Lactobacillus > Lactobacillus sp. A27. Next base: position 101,296 of record NZ_JAEHNT010000037.1, on the reverse strand, counting down.
TGATGTGGTTGATCCTAAATTTGGCTCTTGGGAAGACGTTGAAAAATTAGGTCAGCAATATTATTTGATGTTTGATTTTATGATCAATCATTTATCCAAGCATTCAGCTTATTTCCAAGATTTTGAGGCTAAGCATGATCAGAGCAAGTATAGTGATTTGTTCTTAAGCTGGGATAAGTTCTGGCCTGCTGGTCGACCAATACAAAAGGATATTGATTTAATTTATAAACGTAAAGCTAAAGCTCCATATCAAGATATTGAATTCAAAGATGGCAGTCATGAAAAGATGTGGAATACTTTTGGCCCCGATCAAATGGATTTGGATGTAAGAACTAAGACCACTCAAGAATTTATTAAGAATAATTTGCAAAATTTGGCTAAGCATGGTGCTAGTCTGATTCGTCTGGACGCTTTTGCTTATGCCATTAAAAAACTAGATACCAATGATTTCTTTGTGGAGCCTGAAATTTGGTCATTGCTTGAAGAGGTAAATGATTATTTGAAAGACACTCCAGCAACGATTTTGCCAGAAATTCATGAGCATTACACTATGCCATTTAAGGTGGCTAAGCATGGCTACTTCATCTATGACTTTGCTTTGCCAATGGTCTTGCTATATTCACTTTATAGCGGTAATAGTATACAATTAGCTAACTGGTTAAAGAAGTGTCCAATGAAGCAATTTACTACGCTAGATACTCATGATGGGTTAGGGGTAGTTGATGCTAAGGATGTCTTGACCGATGAACAGATTGATTATACAACCAAAAAGCTCTATCAAATTGGCGCAAATGTTAAGAAGAAGTATTCAAGTGCTGAATATCATAATTTGGATATCTATCAGATTAATACTACTTATTATTCTGCATTAGGTAATGATGATAAAAAGTACTTCCTTGCTCGGTTATTGCAGATCTTTGCACCAGGTATTCCTCAAATTTATTATGTTGGTTTGCTTGCTGGTGAAAATGATATTAAATTGCTGGAAAAGACTAAAGAAGGTCGAGACATTAATCGTCACTATTACGAATTAGATGAAATCGAAAAACAAGTTCAAAGACCAGTGGTTAAATCATTAATTAAGTTATTAGAATTCCGCAACTCCGTGCCTGCATTTGATTTGAATGGATCAGTTGAGGTAGAAACGCCTAGTGAACATGAAATTGTGATTACTCGAATAAATAAGGATAAGACAGAAGTAGCTAGTGCACATGTAGATCTTAAAAATTTGACTTATCAAGTTAAATATAATGATCAAGTATTTGGTTTTTAAAAGGCGTTGAAAAATGCAAAGATTATAATCATGATACTTTTGAGCAAATGTGAAAAAATCAAAATTTTTTTGAATTTTTCCTTGATATTTTTTCTTCATTCCCCTATACTAATATCTGTTGGGTGATCGAGAGGTCATTCAAATAGAACCAATCAAGTAAAAGGTTTGAAGATTGGGTTATAGCCAAGTGGTAAGGCAATGGTTTTTGGTACCATCATGCGCTGGTTCGAATCCAGCTAACCCAATAGGTGAGATCAAGCGGTGAGCTTGATCTTTTTTGTATTTAAAATTGAAAATGCTTTGACAAGAAACGAAGAAGTGTTTTTATTTAAGTTAACTTCAATTTTGCTCTTATTTACATTATGAGGTGACTAGTATGGTTGACTTAACAAAGCATATGAAAAAGGGATTAGTTGAACAAAAGCCAGGCCAGATTTTAGCTTTTAAGGTGCCTTTTACATTTTTGCCAAAATTTCGGCAGAATTAGAGCAGGCTGATACCAAGTTCATTTATGACCTAGTTGAAAAGGGACATGTTGCCGTAATTGCTGGATCATTTTTTGCTAAAGGCGGTGCAGGATACATTCGTTTGTCTTATGCAACTTCGATGGAGCAAATCAAGGAAGGCTTGAAGCGATTAGAAAAATATGTTGCAGAAAATAAGAAATAGTTGCAAATCAAAAGGACCGATGTTCGTGCATCGATCCTTTTTTTAAAATTCTAATTATTCCTCATTATCAAATGGATAAGTCATGCCCCAGGCAGTTCTAATACTGGTTAAAATATGGGCGATCATGCGAGATTTTTCTAATTCACCTTCGTCATGACCTTGTTCAATATACTTTTGAAAATCAGTGACTTCATATTTAAGTGCTTGGTCAGCCTCTCCAGCAGTCACCTTATCATAGCTTTCTTCATGGGCACTCTGGGTGTAAGTAATGTCCGCTTCAGTGCCGCGTGGGTATTGATTGATTTCAAAATAACCTTTGGTACCCGAAACTAAACCACGCTTAGGCTGCTTAGCCCGCATTGAGAGGGACATCACTGCCATTTGACCTTTTGAATTCTTCAAAATGATGCCGCTTTCTTCGTCAACGCCAGTTTCAAAGAATTTCACCGTGGTGTTGATACTTTCAGGATATTCATCCATAAAGCTGATAGCAAAAGCTGTTGCATAGCCACCAATATCCAGCAATGCACCACCAGCAAGGTCTTTATTAAAGAAGCGATTCTGCGGATCGTAGTCCTTGAGTGAGCCAAAATTAATTTGGATCATTTTAATTTCGCCAAATTTGCCCGCCTTAATCAGGTCTTGCATCTTTGGGTAGATTGGCATGTGATAAAGGGTAAAACCTTCCATTAAGATTAGGTGCTTCTCTTTAGCTAATTGAGCTACCTCATCAAATTGGCGCGCATTGATGGTAATTGCTTTTTCACAAAAGACGTGCTTGCCCGCATTGAGGGCCTTCTTAATGTAATCGTAGTGGAAAGTGTGCGGGGTAGCGATGTAGATGATATCAATGTTAGGATCGTTGATCATTTCATCAGGATTAGTGAAAGCATGTTGCACGTGCTTTTCTTGGACAAAGACATGTAGTGCTTCTTCATTGGGATTGGCGGCAGCATAAATTTCACCGTTGACTTTGTTCAAGGCGTCAGCCATGTCGTGTGCAATCCAGCCAGTACCGATAATTCCCCAATTAAATTTTTTCATGATTATTACCTCTCTTGAGTTCAATAATTTTTCCATCTTTTTCAGTAATTAATGAAGTAGCTAAGTCTTCAAATAGCGAAGAGCTGACTACGCCATTTTGTAAACAAATTTTGCGATTAAGTTCAGAAATATTGTGCCAATCTTCGTTAAATACATCAATTAAGTAGTTGCCCAAAGGCGTACGAGTGAAAATTGCTACTGATTTATCTTGGCGAATCTTGCTAGTCAAATGCAAATTGCTTAAATACTTCTGCACTTGATTAACACATGGTGGTGACACTTCAAGACAAAGCGGAATCTTCGGATTCAAAACAGGTTGTATTCTTTCACTAGGCAAGAGGAGGATAAACTGCTTGGCAATTTGGGCTGCTTGCTTTTCAAAAAGATGAATTCCACCTAAACTTTTTAAAACGTTAAAATTCTTATCGATACTGTCGCAGCCGTCGAAGGCTATATCGATCTTGGTTGCGGCAGTAGAAGGAAGGAGTTCTAATCCGAGTTCTTTGCACTTAAAGCAAGTAAGTTCGGATGGAGAATATAATGTGATGTTCAAGTTATGCTGCGCAATAGCTTGAGCTAGTTTAAATACAGTGCTTCCGCCACCAAGAGAAATAGTCATTTTCGGCTTGATTTTACTCAAGGCTAGTTCACTTATTGAATTAATTTTCATTTTGTTTTCTCCTGTGAAAATTATTTACAAGTATATATTAACTTGGTAAATGATTTTCGTCAATCAAATTATAAATTTATTTTCTTGAAAAATAAAACTATGAAAATTAATTACAGAGATGATATAATTTTGGCACAGAAAAGGTGAAAATAATGACTAAAATTATCGATACAATCTATAGCGAATTATCTACAATGTCAGCCAGTGATCAAAAGATTGCTCAAGTAGTCCTAAAACAACCTGAACAGGTAGTAAATTACACGATTTCAAAATTAGCAACTGAAGCTGGAGTAAGTGATGCTTCGGTGACACGCTTTTGTCATAATTTGAATTTAACGGGGTTTCACGATTTGAAAATTCAATTAGCCCAGAATGCGACTGAAAGTGTTTCACTTCAAAATATGTCACGTGATGATGCTAGTGCTAACTTGGAATTAATTGAAAAAAATAAAGTCGCAGAGATTAAGGCGACTTTGGAGAATGTGACTGAAGCCAAATTAGATCGGGTATTGCGGCTTTTGACTGAAAGCAGAATTGTGCAGGTTAGTGCAGAAGGTGATACTTATCCAGTGGCTTCTGATGCAGTGTATAAATTTAATCAGATTGGCTTGTTAGCGATTGATTCGGGCGGCACGATTGAAACGGCGATTGCACAGACAATGAATCTGAATAAAAAGGATTGTTTACTGGTGATTTCAAATTCAGGTGAAGCGGCTGGAATCATTAAGCAAATTAAGGTAGCTAAACAAAAAGGGATGCAGGTGATTGCGATCACCAATCGTGCTGATTCGCCGATTGCGCTATTAGCTGATGTGCATTTGAAGACGGCAGTCCGGCAGACAGTGATGCAGTCGCAGTATTATTTCTCACGGGTGGCAAGTATGACGATGATTGAAGCGCTGTATTTGTTGCTTATTGCGAGGGATGCAGAACGAGTTGAGCATATAAAAGAACATGAAGCGATCATTTCTAATCAAAAAATCTAAAATTACAATTTTTCAAGCGAACAGATGTGAAAATTACCCTTTTTTAACACACATAAAGGCAGTCATAAATCAATAACTTGTTTAAAACTTCACAAAAATGTAACGCTTTGAATCTTAATTGTAAAAGTACGGTAACTACAGTTTAACAAATAAAAGGTACAGTATTACTGGTGATTTTAGGAGGTATTCTTAAGATCACACACACGAGTCGATCCTGTTTTTAGTAATCAGGTTCGTAACATGCTATAATTATTTCACAAGCAGAAGGAGATATAACTTACTGCTTAGGATGAATTTCTGTTTCAGAAAGGAAAGGCCACATAATTATGAAAAAGAATACAAGAATTGTAAGTATGGCTGCTGCCGCTTTGTTGGCAGTTGCTCCTGTTGCAGCTTCAGCTGTTCCGGTTAATGCTGCTATTAGTTTAGGTACTGTAACTAATACTACTGGTACCACAAGTACTACTACAGCAACAACAGCTAAGCCAACTGATCGATCATACTTTACATATGGCAATCAAGTAATTGACGCTGCAAGTACTACCAATAAAACAGCTAATGTTGTACCAACTACTATTTCTATTAAGGTTAAAGATACTGTAGCTAGCGTTACTAAGTCAATTAATGATTTAGGATTGGTTTTCTTCAGTACAAATAATGCTAGCGGAGAAAAAGTTAACCTTAAAGATAGTGAAGTTGCTGCTATTCTTAAGAATGCAGGCGTAACTCTTGATAAAGATAACAAGAATATTACTGCAGTACCAACTAGTGATTTCAGTCTTACTTTAACTGGTACAGGTTCTACTTCTACACAAACAGCTACTGTGCAAATCCCAGTTGTAGTTTCAGGTTCAAGTTCAACTACAGATACTACTCAAAATCCAGTGATCAATTGGTCATTGAATGGTCAAAGCAAGGGCAGTGTTAATGGTCAAATATTCCAAGTAGCCGTTGGTTCACAATTTGATCCAACTAATTTCGTAAATAGTAATGGTGAGCCAGTTATTATTTCAGCTGTACAAAACAGCAATAATAATACTGCTGCTTCACTCGAAGCAACTTCAAATCCTGTTAACACTTCAGAAGCTGGTCGTTACTACAATGTAACTTTGACCGCTACTGGTTTAACAGGTAAGAAGACCACTGCAACATATACTGTTTTGATTACTTCAAGTCAAAAGCAAACTCTATATGCTAATGGCGCAAGTTCAATCGCAACTTATAGAATTTATGCTAATTATGTTTTAAGCGGCTCAACCACCTTTAAGGATGGCGATCAAGTTTACGTTGCTGACCAAACTAGAACTATTGATAACGTATCATACTCACAAGTTTCAACTAAGTCTAAGTCAGATGCTAATTCAAGCAACATTTGGGTTAAGACCTCATCGCTTGTTAAGCCAGCTGGTGATACTAACACCAAGACTTTGCCAGTAATGGTTGACTCAAGAGCTTACGACAAGAACGGTAACTACTTAGGTCACATGTACTATGCTTACAATGACATTGAAATTGTTCCAACTATTGTAACTATCAACGGTAAGACATACTACAAGGTAGCTAACAAGGACGAATACGTTCGTGTAACTAACATTACTGGTACTCAACGTAAGTTGCGTCACAATGCCTACATTTACTGGTCATCATACCGTCGTACCCCGGGTACTGGTAAGATGTACAAGGGTCAAACTGTAACTACTTACGGTGCTTCATACAGATTCAAGAATGGCAAGAAGTACTACAGAATTGAAGGTTGCAGAAACAACAACAAGCGTTACATCAAGGCTGTAAACTTCTATTAAAAAGTAGAATTTAAATAAACGAAAAAGTCGGTGCAAAAATGCATCGGCTTTTTTGCTGTACAATTAAAGAAATGTATTAAGTAATAAGAGGCAAAGTTATGAGCTTATGGATATTTTTAATTATCTTGATTTATTCTTTTTTGAAAACTACGGTTGAGTATGAAACAGCGACCAGATTATCATTGATCATCATTCCGCTATATTCTGCGATTATGATGATTTTAGGCATAGGTCAAAATTTTACACCTCTAACTATGCTTGTTACGTTGTTCTTGATTTTGTTTGGTATTGCAATAGGACTGTTTCAAACACGCAATGTTAAAGTTAAGATTAGTAATGAAAAAGATAAGCTAGGATTACCTAAAGTTAAAATTAAAAGAGGTGGGCATTACTTAGTTGGTTGGATTATTATCTTCATTCTTGGTATTCTGGTCGAATTGTTCTACGGTGCAGAAATGGATAAAACAGAACTATCAGAAAAATTGATTATTGAAATCTTACGAGATATTTCTAGTATTGTCATGTTCACCAATAAGAGTTCTTGGTTCATTTGGGTACTCAACGTTAGTTCTAGTTGGACTTATGATACATATTTATTATTGGAATATCCTAAGTTGCGGCAATATGTGGTTTTACGTCAAAAGGATTAATTTATTTGCAAAAAAATTGAAAATACCCTTGCATTTTACCTGAATATTGGTTATTATAATTAAGTCAGCTAACGGAGGAGTAGCGAAGTGGCTAAACGCGGCGGTCTGTAAAACCGCTCTCTCTGAGTTCGGCGGTTCGAATCCACCCTCCTCCATTGTTGAACGACAAGTAAAAAGTTCAGCTGGTATTGGGTTATAGCCAAGTGGTAAGGCAATGGTTTTTGGTACCATCATGCGCTGGTTCGAATCCAGCTAACCCAATAGTTCTAAAAGAACACCCAACCCAAAGAAAAAGCATCATATGGTGCTTTTTCTTTTTTGCGTTTTTAGTTAAAACTGTTTGAAATATTTCTAACATAATGTATACTTATAAAATGTTAGCATTATACAAAAAGTAAGTAAAGGGGGAGATGGAAGTTAAAAAATTTAAGCGATTTTTTTCCGGATTAATGGTCATAGAAATGGGATTGGTGTTAGCTGCATGTTCCTCTAACAGTGGATTATCTCAAGCTAACACTCAAACAATGAATACTTACGTCTCAAATGAAATTTCTACTTTAGATTCAAGTAAGTATGGTGATACTACTAGCTCAGAAGTATTACAGAATTCAATGGAAGGTTTGTACCGATTTGATAAAAATAATAAAGCTATTTTAGCTGGAGCTACTAGTGTTAAGCATTCTAAAGATCAACGCGTCTATACGTTTGATTTGCGTAAGAATGCAAAATGGTCTAATGGAGATCCAGTAACTGCAACGGATTATGTAACTGCTTGGCGCAGGACTGTAGATCCAAAAAATTCTTCATTAGATAGTGATAGCTATGCGATTATTAAAAATGGTACTAAAATTACACAAGGTAAGGCACCAGTTAACTCTTTAGGAATTAAGGCGTTAGGTAAATATAAATTACAGATTACTTTGGCTTATTCTATACCATATTTACCAGAAATTTTAGAGGGTGCACAATTTTATCCACAAAATACTAAACTCGTTAAAAAGTTAGGCTCTAAGTATGGAACTAGCAGTAAGAATTTAGTTTATAATGGACCATTTACAGTTATCGGTTGGACTGGCTCCAACTTAAAGTGGGTATATAAAAAGAATCCTAATTATTGGAATAAGAAAGATATTGTTTTAAATAAAGTCAACGTTCAAGTGGTACAAACACCATCGACAGGAGTGAACCTCTTTAGAAGTGGTCAACTTGACTATGCGGCTTTAACTTCGGATTTTGTTAAGCAATATGAAAAGAATCCTAATTTTCATACGCGTATAACGCCAACAAATGGTTACCTTTCATTCAATATTAAAAAGAAAGTAACCGGCAATGTTCATATTCGTCGAGCTATTAGTCAAGCGATCGATAAGCAGCAATTGGTTAAAACTATTTTGCATCAAGGTAAAGCAGCTAATGGTATTGTAGCGTCTGACTTTATTACTGATCAGTCAACTGGTAAAGATTACCGCCAAGATGCAGGTGATTTAGTAACTTATAATCCTAAGAATGCTCGTAAGGAATGGAACTTAGGCAAAAAAGAATTGGGCAAGGAAAAGATTAACCTAGAATTATTAACCTCTGACGTTGATGATTCTAAGCGTGTTGGTGAATTCATTCAAAGTAATTTGATGAAGAATCTTCCAGGTCTTAATTTAACAGTTAAATCGATTCCACTTAAATCACGGTTAGCTAATACCACTGATCATAATTATGATTTTGTCTTTGGTACTTGGCAGCCTAGTTATGAAGATCCGCTTGATTTCTTGACGGTGGGTGGTTTATTTAACCTGCAACCAGATTATCATAATGATAATTTCTGGCATCAAATTGATATGGCTAAAACCACTTATGCTACTAACCCAAAGAAGAGATTACAAGCTTTGATCAATGCCGAAAATCAATTGATCAAGAAGGATGCTTTTGCGGCACCGCTTTATCAAGCTGGTGTATCATACCTACTTAATAAGAAAGTGACTGGTTTCCAATTGTCACCTTACGGTAATGTCGCATATTATTGGAATGTAAAAATTAAATAAGATGTAATTGAGCAAATGCTTCAAAGCGTTTGCTCTTTTGGTGTAAAATATAAAATTGCGCCTTAAAAGAAAAAACAGGTAAAATAGAGGCTGACTTTTGACTAGAAAGGATTATTTATGGCTAGAATAATTAGAGTTGGCGGCTCTAGCAGCGCTACTAGTTGGCATGATGCATTAAATGATTTGCGTGCCGATGATGTATTGATGTTGGGACCCGGATATTATTATTTGCCTAGAGGTCGAGAATTAACCGATATTACAATTAAAGGAACTGGTAGTTTAGCTGAGGATACAACTATTTATGGTAACATCAGCGTTTCGGAAGATAGTCGTTATGTCACATTAGAAAATCTCTGCGTGAATACGACAACAGATAATAATAGTATTTTTGTACCAATAGAAACTAACGGTTATGTTACTTTAAGAAACTGTTGTGTTAAGGGGTATGGTACAGATACGGCAGCTATTGCCATTAATGGTAAAGTGACTCTTGAACTTTATTCAACTAAGATAACTGGTGGATCTGTTTCTATGTACGAAAATGCAGATTTTCGTTTAGAGATGAATGATTCACAAATTGATTATCCATCTGAAAATTATTGTGCTCTAGCTCTTGAAGGGCACGGAACGGCAATTATTAATAATTCTAATATTCGCGGCAGTATCAATACCTTTTTGAAAACAAATGCGGAATTGGATCTCAATAACTCTGAGGTCGATTATGTGTTATTGCACGGCCAAACTTGGATGAATATGCTTAATAGTACTCTTACTGCTAAGGATGATTCATGCCTTTATCTAAGTGATGATTGTTGGAGCAACATCGTTAATAGCAAATTTAACGGTGGGATTTATATCGATAAAAAGACGCATACTATTATCCAAAATTCAACTATTGATCGCATGATCGTAGTTGATGAGGCTAAGGTGACAATGAATAATTCCATTGTGATGGAGCATGCTGATTTTCAAGATAAGAGCAGTTGTGAGGCTACGCGGGTAACCTTTATCGGAAATATGAATTATGAATATTTTTTAGCCTTAAGTGGACATGCTCAATTGAATGGTCATGATTTAATTCTTCATCCTAACCAGGCGGATTTGGCAGTGCAGGACGAAGCTAAATTAAAGACCAACGTCTTAGCTGCGCAAACTGATACATTGAATGTGGAATATAATAAGCGTCCAAACGTTTATATTTTAGGGATGCACTGGACCGCTAAGAAAAAATAATCAGGCAAAATTAACTTAGTGTATGAAATGCAATCTAGACCAATTTAGCATATAATAATAATTGGTATTAAACTTTGGGGGTGTAGTTATGGAAGAACCAATGTACATCAAGATCCACAACCAGATTAAACGCGATATTGAAAACCACGTTTATAAAGTAGGGGACCGAATTCCAGCAGAACGTCAGCTATCAGTGCGCTTTGGCGTTTCACGGATGACTTTGCGCCAAGCAATTAAAACATTGGAAGAAGAAGGAATTCTTGAACGCCGACTAGGTAGCGGGACTTATGTTGCCAGTCAAAAAGTGCAAGAAAAAATGTCTGGTATCATGTCGTTTACTGAAATTACCAAAGCTAATGGCCAAGTACCTTCAAGTAAATTAATTTCCTATCAAGTAGGGAATCCATCTTTATCTGAAAAAGAACGCTTAGCTCTTAAGCAGGATGAAAATGTATTGCGCATGGAAAGAATTCGTTATGCAGATGATATTCCGATTTGTTATGAAGTAGTTACGGTGCCATATTATTTGGTTAAAGACTTTTCTAAAGAAGATATTTCTAGCCATTTGTATGAAACCTTGGAAAAGCGTAGCGGTTTTGAAATTGGCAAAGTAACGGAACACATTTCTGCGGCTATTGCTAATGAACAAGATGCGCGTTTATTGAAGGCCAAGAAGGGCGAACCTTTAATCACTAGACGACAGGTAACTGAACTGGCATCTGGACAACCATTTGAATATACACGTGCTCGTTACGTGGCTGAACGATTTGAATTTACTTTTTCTAAGTAGAATTAAAAGGACAAAATAAAAACTCCAATTTCACTCAAAAACTTGAGTGGAACTGGAGCTTTTTTTATTTTAGATCTTCTTTGATTTTAGTGGTTGAAATCCCTGGTGTTCTTGGCAAGTAAACAACCTTACAATAAGGCTTTAAGAAGTCAAACTTGCCTTCCCAATCGCTGCCCATTACAAAAGTATCGACATTGTACTTTTTAATATCGTCGATTTTTTGATCCCAATCTTTTTCAGGGATAACCTCATCAACGTAGCGAATAGCTTCCAAAATATATTTGCGTTCGGGATAAGTATTGTAAGCTTCCTTGTGCTTTTTGAATTCATTAAATTCATCAGTAGAAAGTCCTACAATTAAATAATCGCCTAATTCTTTAGCTCTTTTAAGCAGACGAACATGACCATAGTGAAGCAGGTCAAACGTGCCATAAGTAATTACCTTTTTCATTTTTTCTCCTTTTAACAAGACAATCTTATCATGTTTGAAGAAAAGATAAAACTTGAATATCATACGCGTACTTGCTTATTCCAATGGTAAAATAGATACTAGATGAAAAGACGCGTGAGGTGTGTGGAAATGGATAAAGTTAATATTTTAGGCGTTAATTTTGATAATAAAACTTTTAATCAATTTCAAAATGAATTTATTAGTCGACTGAATGATCACTTATCTACTTTTGTAGTAACTGCTAATCCTGAAATCGTAATGGCAGCTAACGAAAACCCAGAATTCATGAAAATTTTAAAAAATGATACAGATTATATCACTGCGGATGGTATAGGTATTGTTAAGGCGGCTAAGATGATTAAGCAGCCACTACCTGAAAGAGTGACGGGTTATGACTTGTTCACTTGGTTAATGAGTGTGGCTAACGACCGCGGCAGTCGCGTCTACCTGATTGGTGCTAAGCCGGCAGTAATTCATGTTGTGCAAGCTAAGGTAGCTAAAGAATACCCTAATATTAACTTAGTCGGCGCAGAAGATGGCTACTTTAAGGGAGACTTAGATTTAGTGGCTCGTAGAATTCAAAAAACTCAACCGGATATGGTCTTCGCAGCGCTAGGTTTTCCTAAGCAAGAAAAACTACTAGCTATTTTACGTAGAAATGAAACTCCAGCCTTAATGATGGGCGTAGGTGGCAGTTTTGACGTTTTCTCTGGCATGGTCAAAAGAGCACCGGAAATTTTTCAAAAGACGCATCTAGAATGGTTCTATCGTTTGATTACTAATCCATCTCGTTTTAAGCGAATGATGGTATTGCCTAAATTTGTTGTACGCGTTAAGCAATCGAAGAGAGGAAAATAATTAATTGATGAAGGTTTTGCATGTAAATGCTGGTCTTGAAAATGGTGGCGGTTTATCACATATTGTTAATTTATTAACTGAAGCCAAAAATGAAGGTAAAGATTTTGAATTATTGACTTTAGCTGAAGGTCCTGTAGCTCAGGCGGCTCGTGCAAAGGGGATTACTACCCATGTGCTTGGTGCTAATAGTCGTTATGATTTGGCTAGTTTACGTAAGTTAACCCAATTTATTAACAATGGACATTATGACATTGTGCATACGCATGGGGCTAGAGCCAACCTTTTTCTTTCTCTAATTTATAAAAAAATCAAAGCAACTTGGTGCATTACTGTGCATTCAGATCCATACTTGGATTTTGAGGAGCGTGGCATTTTAGGAAAAATTTTCACCAAGCTTAATTTGCGTGCGCTAAGAAAAGCTGATTGTGTTTTTGCAGTCACTAATCGTTTTGCACAGCTGCTCATTAATAAAGTCCAAGTGGATAAAAGTAAGGTACATGTAATTTATAATGGTATCTTTTTCCACAGCGATAGTGAGATTCCCGCTAAATATGAGCATACTTATTTCAATATTATTAATGTTGCCCGTACTGAAAAGGTTAAGGGCCAAGAATTGCTTTTAAAAGCTGTTAAAAAACTGGACGACCAACATATTCGTTTGCATATTGCAGGAGATGGTAGTCAGCTTGAGGCTTTAAAGGCTTTGACCAGACAATTAGACATGGCACCGCAAGTAACCTTTCACGGTTTTATGACTCATCATCAACTTAGCGGCTTATATAAGCGAATTGATTTGGCAGTTCTTACTTCATATTCAGAGAGTTTTCCACTTGTGCTTTTAGAAGCCACAGATAATTTAATCCCAATTTTGTCCACAGATGTTGGGGATATTCACAAGATGATTCCTGGGCCAGAATACGGCTTCATTGCTAAAACCGGTGATATTGATTCGATTGCAAAGGCAATTGGCGAAGCGGTAGATAAGTCAAACAAAGAATTGCGTCAAATTGCCAATAATGAGAAACGTTATGCGGAAGAACACTTTTCTGTAAGAAATCAATTAGAGACAATTCAAAAAGTTTACGACACATTGTCAAAAAACGTCTAAGAAAATCAAGTTCAAAAATAGCAATGTGATAGTATTGGCTGTATAATAATGAAAAATGAAATTTTAATTACAGAAAGGGAAACAATGTTTTACCCAGAATTAGACAAAGACGATTCACTCGCTTTGCATACTGATTTATACGAAATTAATATGATGTATACCTACTTCAAGAAAGGGATTGCCGATCGCAATGCTGTTTTTGAAGCTTTTTATAGAACTGAGCCATTCGGTAACGGTTATGCTGTTTATGCTGGTTTGGAACACATCATTGATTATTTAAAGAATTTAAAGTTTAAAGAAAGCGACCTGCAATATCTGAAAGAGCAGGAAGGCTATGATGATGACTTTATTGATTACTTGCGCAATTTAAAGCTCAAGCTCACCATCCGTTCAATGAAGGAAGGGGAATTGGTATTTGCGAACGAACCAATCCTTCAAGTTGAAGGTCCTCTTGCTCAATGTCAATTAGTTGAAACTGCTATTTTGAACATCATCAACTTCCAAACTTTGCTTGCTACCAAGGCTGCAAGAATTAGATTGGCAGTTAAAGATGATAGTTTGATGGAATTCGGTTCACGTCGTGCCCAAGAAACTGACGCAGCTATCTGGGGTGCACGTGCCGCTTACATTGGTGGTTTTGACTCAACCAGTAACGTTCGTGCCGGTAAATTATTCGGTATTCCAATCACCGGTACTCATGCTCACGCTTTAGTTGAAGCATTCGGCAGTGAATACGAAGCCTTCAAGGCATACGCTGAAACCCACAAGGATTGTGTCTTCTTGGTAGATACTTACGACACTGTTAGAAGTGGTGTGCCTAACGCAATCAAGGTTGCTAACGAAATGGGCGACAAGATCAACTTCTTAGGTGTTCGTATCGACTCCGGCGACATGGCCTACATTTCTAAGCAAGTTCGTAAGGAATTGGACGATGCCGGTTATCCTAATGCTAAGATTTTTGCCTCAAACGATTTGGACGAAAACACCATCACTAACTTGAAGATGCAAGGTGCCAAGATCGATGTTTGGGGTATCGGTACTAAGTTCATTACCGCTTATGACCAACCAGCCCTTGGTGCAGTTTACAAGTTAGTTGCCATGGAAGACGAAATGCACGCAATGCGTGACACCTTGAAGATTTCTTCTAACGCAATCAAGGTATCTACTCCAGGCAAGAAGCAAGTATGGCGTATCAGTGCTAACACTGCTAAGAAAAATGAAGGTGATTGGGTATCTCGCTATGACGAAGACCCACGTAAGTTTGACGCATTGTTCATGTTCCACCCTCAATATACTTACATCAACAAGGTGGTTACTGATTACACTGCTATTCCGCTTTTACACGACATCTTTAAGGAAGGTAAGCTTGTTTACAATCAACCTAGCCTTGATGAAATTAAAAAGTTTGTTGCTGATAATTTGGATGGCTTATGGGATGAATACAAGCGTAGCTTGAACCCACAAGAATATCCAGTTGATTTATCACAAAACTTGTATGAGAGTAAGATGGATCTTATTCAAGATATTCGTCGTAAGATTAGAGAAAGAAGCATTGGTCGATGAGAGAGTTACAAAAAGAAATTATTGCCTATGAACATGTTTTACCTGAAATTGATCCTAAAAAAGAAATCAGACGTTCAATTGATTTTTTAAAGGATTATTTAAAGGCTAATCCATTTTTGAAGTCATATGTGTTGGGCATTTCTGGTGGTCAAGATTCTACTTTAACTGGTAAGCTTTGCCAAATGGCAATTGAAGAAATGCGTGAAGAAACTGGTGATGATTCTTACCAATTTATCGCTGTACGTTTGCCATACGGCGTTCAAGCTGATGCTAGTGATGCTGCAGATGCTGTAGCTTTTCAAAAGCCTGATCAAGATTTAATTGTTAACATCAAGGAACCAGTAGATGCTATGGTGAAAGTAGTTGAAGCTAGTGGCCAAAAGATTACTGACTTTAACAAGGGTAATATCAAGGCTCGTCAAAGAATGGTTGTGCAATATGCCATTGCCGGTGCTAACAAGGGTGCCGTAGTTGGTACTGATCATGCTGCTGAAAACTTTAGTGGTTTTTACACTAAATTTGGTGATGGTGCCGCTGACTTAACTCCACTGTTCCGCTTAGACAAGCGCCAAGGCAAGATGCTTTTGAAGGAGTTAGGTTGCCCTGCTCATCTTTATGAAAAGGCTCCTACAGCTGACCTTGAAGAAGAAAAGCCAGATTTGCCAGATGAAGTTGCTTTGGGTGTAACTTACAAGGAAATCGATGACTACCTTGAAGGCAAGGAAGTTAGCGATAAAGCAGCTGATCAAATCGAAAAGTTATGGAAGAAGAGTGAACACAAGCGTCATTTGCCAGTTACTGTTTTTGATGATTTTTACAAGAAATAATCATTCACTAAAACTTGTTAAAGATTCAAAACCTTCTTATAATGAACTTGATCATAAGGGAGTAACGGCAATTTGCTTGCGGTAAATCCAACAGCCGAAGTAATCACTTCTGGATTTACCTTAATTTGTGAGACTTATGTGCTACAAGCATGTAAGTCTCTTTTTTATTATGAGAAAGGATGAAATAAAATGGCTCGAAAATATTACACAGAGACAATTCCCGATGTCGTTGATAATTTGAATACCGCCATCGACACTGGCTTGTCTAGTGAAGAAGCCAAAAAGAGATTAACAAAGTATGGTCCGAATTCTCTTGCTTCTAAAAAGAAGAAGAGCATGTTCATGCGCTTTGTTGATCAATTTAAAGATTTTATGATCATTGTTTTGATCATTGCTGCAATTCTTAGTGGGGTAGTTGCCCATGAATGGACAGACGCCGCAATTATCATGATCGTGGTTATTCTGAACGCTGTTTTAGGGGTGATTCAAGAGGCACGTTCTGAAGCTGCGATCGACGCATTAAAGCAGATGGCAACGCCGAGTGCGCATGTGCGGCGAGATAATGCTATTGTACAAATTCCAAGTACAGAACTTGTACCAGGCGATATTGTCTTGCTTGAAGCTGGAGATGTTGTTCCAGCTGATCTGCGGTTAATTAGAGCACATAGCTTAAAAATTGAAGAAGCTGCTTTAACCGGTGAATCGGTTCCTGTTGATAAAAGCGATGAAACTCTTCAAGGTGATGACATTGCCTTGGCTGATCGAATTAACATGGCTTATTCTAGTACCAATGTTACTTATGGTCGCGGTGAAGGGATTGTCGTTGGAACAGGGATGAATACCGAAGTTGGTAAGATCGCCACGATGCTTAACAATGCCGATGAAACCGACACTCCTTTGAAGGGAAACTTGAACCATTTAGGCAAGATCTTGACGATCATGATTTTGGCTATTTGTGTGATTGTGTTTGTTGTCGGGATGTTTACCAAGCAAGGCACGGAGCCAATGAATGCTTTGCTGATTGATATGTTCTTAGTTGCTGTTTCACTTGCCGTAGCTGCTATTCCAGAAGGACTTCCAGCAATTGTTACGATTATTTTGGCTTTAGGTACGCAAACAATGGCCAAACACAAGGCTATCGTCAGAAAATTGCCAGCTGTTGAAACTTTAGGTGCTACTGACATTATTTGTTCAGATAAGACTGGTACTTTGACCCAAAACCGGATGACCGTCGAAAAGATTTTTTATCGCGGCAGTTTGCATGATGATAATGATGAAATCGAGGAGGACAATCCGGCCTTATTATCAATGGTCTTGGCCAATGACACAAAGATTGAAAATGGTGGGGACTTGCTAGGTGATCCTACCGAAACGGCTTTGATTCAATATGCTTTTGATCAAAACATTAATGTTCATGACTTGCTTGAAGAACACAAGAGAGTGCAAGAAGTACCATTTGATTCAGAACGTAAGTTAATGAGTACCGTTAATAAGTATGGCGATAAGTTCTTTGTTGCCGTTAAGGGTGCTCCTGATGAATTACTTAAGCGCGTAACTTCGGTCAAAATTAATGGTGAAATTTCACCAATTACTGCAGAGCAAAAACAAGATATTTTACAAACTAACAAAGATATGGCTAAAAAAGCCTTGCGTGTCTTGGGCCTAGCTTACAAGATAGTTGATCAGACTTACGATGATCCAAGTACTGATAACGTGGAACAGGATTTAATTTTTGCAGGACTTGTTGGCATGATTGATCCAGAACGGCCTGAAGCAAAAGCTGCCGTAGCCGAAGCTCACAGCGCTGGTATTAGAACCGTTATGATTACTGGTGACCACCAAGTAACGGCTCAAGCGATTGCGGAAAGATTGGGGATCTTAGAGCCAGGACATGACGAACGTGTTTTGACTGGTGCACAGCTTGATCAATTAAGCGATGATTACTTTACTAAGCATGTTGGTGACTATAACGTTTATGCTCGTGTGTCGCCAGAGCATAAAGTAAGAATTGTGAAGGCATGGCAGGCAAATGATAAGATCGTTGCCATGACTGGTGACGGTGTTAACGACGCTCCAAGTTTAAAGCAAGCTGATATCGGGATCGGTATGGGAATTACCGGTACTGAAGTGTCTAAAGGTGCTGCCGATATGGTCTTAGCCGATGATAACTTTGCGACAATTGTTGAAGCAGTTAAGCAAGGACGCAAAGTCTTTAGCAATATTCAAAAGGCGATTCTTTACTTAATGAGTTGTAACGTCGGTGAAGTGTTAACCGTCTTTATGATGACGATGCTAGGCTGGGATATCTTAGCTCCAGTGCAGCTTCTTTGGATTAACTTGGTAACTGATACCTTGCCAGCCATCGCCTTAGGTGTGGAGCCAGTTGAAGATGGCATCATGAAGCGTAAGCCTCGTGGTAAAAAGTCTAACTTCTTTAGCGGCGGTGTAGCTAGCTCAATTATTTATCAAGGTATTTTGGAAGGAATCCTAGTGTTAGGTGCTTACCAGTTTGGTCTGCATGTTGGTCCACATATTGATAATCCAGCTTTGCAGCATGGGGATGCTTTAACCATGGCTTTCTTGACTTTAGGCTTGATTCAATTGTTCCATGCAATTAATTCAAAGTACTTACATCAATCTATTTTTAGAAGACATACCTTTTCTAACAAATGGTTCAATGGTGCGATCATCATCTCTGCTTTAGTGATGTCAGCCGTTGAGTTGCCGTTTATGACTAGATTCTTTGATGTCACTGAACTTAATGGTGCACAATGGGCAGTCGTATTAATAGCTGGACTTTGCATGATTTTGATCGTGGAAATCATTAAATTCTTTGAAAGAAGAGCCGGCAAAAGATAAAGTTTAGCAAAATAAACGAAAAAAGCTTGAGTAAACTCAGGCTTTTTTTGTATGCTTAAATCAGATTATTTTGAGGAAGTTATCAGATGAAAAGTTTTTTATTCCGCCTATATTTAGCATTGATGAAATTTAGAGCGCATTTTACGACGATGGAAAATAATAATATCGTTATCTTAAATGGCTCAGGTCGGTCAGGTTCAAATGGCTATGCCTTTTATAAATGGCTATTGCTTAATCATCTCGAATATAACGTCAGCTTGATTGAACCATGGCCATCATCTCACTTGAAATGGGAAGCCTGGCAAAAGATCGGTGCGGCGCGTTACGTCATTACAACGCACCAACCATTTAAAGTACGCAAGCATCAAATTAACGTTCAGCTTTGGCACGGTGTTCCACTTAAGCGGATGGGGATCATGGCAAACAATACTCGCTATCGTGATAATAAGCGTAATGAAAAATTGTGGCATAAGAATGCAGATATCGTCGCTTCAAGTTCAGATTTGTATGAGACACTCATGAGCGCCTGTATGGCGATCGAAACTGAAAAGTACCATAAGTTAGGCTTTCCTCGTCTAGATCTACTAGATAAGCCTGTTATTAGCAAAGAGCAATTGTTAAAAGATTTGTTTAACACTACTGATTCAGAAGCACAGATCGGGATTTACATGCCTACGTTTAGGTATGAGTTAGAAGATAAGACGATTATGGATAAAATCAAAGAAGGTAACTTTTTTGCATTTGAAGACTTCGATGGGGAAAAATTAAACGCCGAATTAGCTAAGCGACACCAATACTTAATTGTGAAATTGCATCCCTACGAAATGCGCTTATTCGCTAACTTCAAGAGTAATTATTCCAACATTGCCTTTTTAAACAATGATTACTTATTTGACCACAATTATGATTTGTATGAACTCTTGGGCGATACCGATTTCTTGATGACCGATTTTTCATCGATTTATTTCGATTATCTGCATCTTAATAAACCGATTGTCTTTGTCACTAACTTCTTACAGCAATATAAAAAGACGCGTGGACTTCTGCTTAGTCCGTATGATGAAATTACACCGGGTATTTGCGTTAATTCAGAAGCGGAATTAATCAATAATTTGGATCATCTTGATAATCAACAAATTGTCAATCGGCGTCTTTACTGGCTGCATTTAACTAGTGAGGCTAAGGGTGATTCATACTGTCAAAATGTCTTTGAATATATGACTCAAGAATATCGAGGTTAAGGTATTGCGTAAAACATTTTTAAATATCTTATATAATGCGGTTTATCAGATCTTTATCGTTTTAGTACCGCTGATTACAGTACCCTATCTTTCAAGGGTATTAGGACCAAAAACTTACGGAATCTACAGTAGTGTTAATAACACAGTCCAATTTTTGATGATCTTTTGTATTTTGTCAGTTTCTTATGTGGGGATGCGGACGATTTCAAAAACACGGACGTATGGTACACCTGAAGATTTAACTAAAGCATTTTGGGGATTATGGTATTTCCAGGGGATTGCTGGGATTATTACTATTGCTTTTACTGTTTTTATTACTACAGTATTCCATATTCAATATTGGTTTTATCTATTATTAATGGTGCCATATTTGATTTCTGCACAAGTGGATATCTCATGGTTCTTCCAAGGGTTAGCCGACTTCGGCCGAGTTGTTTTGAAAAATACTTGTGTAAAACTAGTCAGCGTTGTATTGATCTTATTATGGGTAAAATCACCAGCAGACTTGTGGAAGTATTTGTTAATCATGTCGGTTTCGACTATGCTTGGGTCCTTTGTCTTTTGGTTTGACATTCACCGTTATGTAGGCAAGCCAGTCGCTCATTTTTATAAGTTCAAAAAGACGGCAATTGCGATTGGTACGCTAATGATTCCGCAGATTGCGACCCAAATTTATACATCGTTAGATAAACCAATTTTGGGGCTTTTTTCAAGTTCAACCCAGGTTTCTTTTTATGATAATTCGCAAAGAATCTCAAACATGATCTTAGGCGTAATCACTAGTATTTCGCTTGTTATCATGCCGAAGATGGCCAGTGAAGGAAAAGAAGCACAAAAGGTAGTGATGAAGAAGTCCCTAGAAGCCACGGTAATGTTGGGGACATTATTTGCAGTAATCATTATGGCTAATACTAAACAATTCGTGCCATTCTTTTTCGGAAATCAATATATTCCAATGACACCGTTGATGTTTTGGTTTACCTTAACCATTATCATGATTCCAACCGGTGGGGTTTTTGCTAATCAGTTTGCTCTGGCTAATAGTCGGGACCGTGATTATGCTTTTCCGGTCGTAATTGGAGCGATTTTAGAAATTGTTTTAAGTTACGTGCTAGACCGTCCATATGGTGCGATGGGAGCAATGATCGCCATTTTAATTACTGAATTTGTTGTGTTAATACTTAGACTGTGGGTAGTACGCGATGGCTATCGATTTACATATGTCTTTCATGATGTGCCTAAATATATTGCAATTGCTTTGATTACCTTAGCTGCAGGGATGCTGATGCCTAACTTTGTTTCATCTGCATTTTTCAATATGGCAGTTAAATCAATTATCATGCTCGTAATTTATTTGGGCTTGATGTTCCTGTTTAAGTTGGACTTTAACAAAGATATTGTTAAACTGCTCAAGAATTTCTTTAAACGAGGTTAAAAATGATACCAAAAATAATTCATTATGTTTGGGTAGGTCATAATCCTAAGTCAAAAATAATTAAAGAATGTATTGCGACCTGGAAGAAAAATTTGCCTGCTTATCAATTCATTGAATGGAATGAAGATAATTTTGACATGCATGAAAATAAATATATTGAGCAGGCCTATCAGGCTAAAAAATGGGCCTTTGTTTCTGACTATATTCGTGCACGGGCAATTTATGAGCAGGGTGGTATTTATTTGGATACCGATGTGCGCGTAATTGATGATCTAACTACTTTGTTAAAAGATCAGGCTTTTATTGGCTTTGAGAACAAAGATTATCTCTCAGCCGCAATTTTTGGTGCGGAGAAAAAGCATCCCTTCATGCAAGATATTTTAGATTATTATCAAGATCGCAGTTTTGAATTCGATTCTCATAATCAAATGGCAGGAGTCAACAGCATTTCGGTTACTGACATCTTGATAGATAAATATGGCCTAAAAATTGGTAATAAAGAACAAATGCTTAAAGAGGGCATTCATGTTTATCCAGACGGCGTATTGTGCAATCCTTCCAAAGATTCCAAGTCTATCCATCTTTTTACAGGGACTTGGATGAACGGCAAGCATTCTTTTAAGCATAAGATCGTAACGGATTTAAAACGTCATATCAATACTCCAAAACAGGCTGGGCGATATGCTAAATGGATTCGGTAGAATTACAAAATTTAATAGAGCAAATTTCTCTGCAATGTTTTAATAGACCATTTTTGCATCAGGTAAAAATCAATCGCCGAATGACGACAACAGGTGGACGTTACCACCTTGATGATCATCATATTGAAATTAATGCGCATTTTTTAGCGCCACAATATCATGAATATTTGGTAGGCATTATTAAGCATGAATTGTGTCACTATCACTTGCATTTATTGCATCGTGGTTATCATCATCGCGATCGTGATTTTAAAATTTTGCTCCAAAAAGTAGGTGGCAGTCGCTATGCACCCGATATAGGCTTGCGTCGGCGTAAAAAATTTAATTATATTTATGTCTGTGAAAATTGCGGCTTGCATTATCCGCGTATGCGCCGAATTAATACTAGAAGGTATAGATGCGGTAAATGCAAGAGGCAGCTGCGTTTAGAGCAAAATTTTAAAGTTTCTAATAAATAAATTTAAATTATTTTCAATTTTCCCTTGCACATCTCTTAGATTTAGTCTATTATAGTTGATGTGCCGCGGGCGTGGCGGAATGGCAGACGCGCAAGACTAAGGATCTTGTGATCGCTTTAGATCGTGGAAGTTCGAGTCTTCTCGCCCGCACCAGTTAAGAAGTCGCAGTGAGCGACTTCTTTTTTTTACACAAAAATAGGTTATACTTTACTTAATGAATTAAAGGAAATAAGTATTATGGCAAAAAAGCGTAAGTCAAGGATACCTAAAAGCGTAAAGACCGTTGTACGTGTGTTTATCATTTTGTTTATTTTGTTAGTGGCATATGTAGGTTTTCATTACTACAGAAGATATGCAATTCAATCTGAACAAATTAGACAAGCACAACTGCAGCGTGAACAAGAAGCCGCAAAATTATTACGGCAAAAGAAAGCATTTATTAAAAAGATTGGGCCGATTGCCCGTGAAGTAGATAAATCATACGATTTATTACCAAGTATTACTGTTGCCCAAGCTTGTCTTGAAAGTAATTACGGGCAAAGCGATTTATCACAAAAATATAATAATTTATTTGGAGTGAAGGGAACTAATCCTAATACTTCTGCGGTGATGACAACTAAGGAATATGTTAAGGGCAAGTGGATCACTGTTAAGGCACGCTTTCAAATTTATGATTCATATGAGGCATCGATTAGAGCCCATGCGCGTCTATTCCAAAATGGAACGACTTGGAATCATCAACAATATAAGCATGTCTTAGCTTCTAAAGACTATAAGACTCAGGCGAAGGCTTTGGTTACTGATGGCTACGCTACCGATCCTGATTATGCGGATAAATTGATTAATTTGATTGAACAATTTGATTTGGAAAAATATGATAAGTAAAAGTAAAGCAGCAAAATGAATGCTGCTTTTTTTGGTATAATATTCGAGTTGCATTAGTAAATTTATTTTTTGTGAAGGGGACAATAATGAGCGAAAAATCTATCTTAGCCGGTTTGAATCCGCAACAGAAAAAAGCGGTTGAAACTACAGAAGGACCACTGTTGGTCGTTGCTGGGGCAGGTTCTGGTAAAACTTCTGTTTTAACTAGACGAATAGCCTACTTAGTTGAAGAAAATCAAGTTGCACCATGGAATATTTTAGCCATTACCTTCACCAATAAGGCGGCTAATGAAATGCGTGAGCGTGAACAAAAATTGCTAGGGCCAGCCGCTCAAAATATTTGGATGTCGACTTTCCACGCCCTTTGTGTTCGAATTTTGCGTAGAGACGCTGATAAGATTGGCTATAGTCATAACTTTTCTATTGCGGATTCTGCAGAACAATTGACTTTGGTAAAACATATTGAAAAGGATTTGAACATTAATCCTAAGATGTACGATCCACGTGGAATTTTGTCTGCTATTTCTAATGGAAAGAACGACTTGCTTGATCCTAAGGCTTTTGCTGCAAGTGCTAGTTCACCTTTTGATAAAATGGCAGCTAAGGTATATGAAGAATATCAAAGAAGACTGCGCCGTGATCAAATTATGGACTTTGACGATTTGATTATGCAGACTTTGGTTTTATTTAAAAAAGATCCAGATACTCTTCATTATTATCAAAATAAGTTCCGTTACATTTTGGTAGATGAATATCAGGATACTAACCAAGCTCAGTATGAACTCTGTCATGCATTAGCTGCACAATATAAAAATATTTGTGTAGTTGGGGATGCTGATCAGTCAATCTATGGCTGGCGTGGTGCTAACATGGAAAACATCATGAATTTTGAGCAAGATTACAAAACTGATGGAGTTAGAACTGTTAAGCTAGAACAGAATTACCGTTCAACTGGTCATATCTTATCAGCCGCAAACTCAGTGATTAAAAATAATCAGAACCGTAAGGCAAAGAATTTATGGACTGATCAAGGCGAGGGTGCCAAGGTTACTTATTATCAAGCTCAAAGTGGTGATGATGAATCCCACTACATTATTTCGAAAATTAAGGAAGAAGTAGAAGCTAAAAAACGCACTTACAAAGATTTTGCCATTCTTTATCGAACTAACGCCCAATCACGTACAGTCGAAGAAGCTTTTGTTAAATCAAATATTCCTTATCAAATCGTGGGAGGTCACAAATTCTACGACCGTAAAGAAATTAAGGACATTATGGCTTACTTGAAGTTGGTCGCAAATCCTGCGGATACAATGAGCATGAATCGTATTATCAATGTGCCTAAGCGTGGTATTGGTGCAGCGACTGTGGATAAGTTGTTGGCATTTGCGGATGAAAATCACTATAATGCCTTGGATGCCATGGATCATGTGGCAGAAAGTCCAATTAATACCAGAGCTGCTAAAAAGTTAAGCGATTTTGGCACAAAATTGAGGGATGCAATAGCTTATGCACAAACGCATGGCGTAACTGGTTTAACTGAAAAGATCTTGTCTGACTTTGAATATACTGATGCTTTAAGAGCAGAAAATACTATTGAAGCTGAAACTAGATTAGAGAACTTGGATGAATTCTTATCAGTTACTAAGCGTTTTGATGATCATTATGAGCCCGATGAAGATGAATCAAATCCGTTGAGTGACTTCTTGGCAGAAGTTTCATTATTGAGCGATCAGGATGATTTAGATGAAGATGATAATCAAGTTGCTTTAATGACTTTGCATGCTGCTAAAGGTCTAGAATTCCCAGTTGTTTTCTTGGTCGGCATGGAAGATGGGTTGTTCCCATTGCAGCGAGCAATGATGGATGATAATGAACTTGAAGAAGAGCGCCGTTTAGCTTATGTAGGAATTACTAGAGCTAAGAAGGAACTTTATTTGACTAATGCATATTCACGGATGATGTACGGTCGTATGCAAAATAATCCACCTTCAAGATTTTTGGATGAAATTGATCCTAAAGATTTGCAAAAAGAAGAAAGCAATCAACTTCAAAGTAGCTTTATTAAATCTAATTTTCAATCACAACCTGCACCATTTGCGCGTAAAGCTGAACGAGCTCGTGCCCAAGTTTATACTGCTAAAAAGGCTTCTGGTGCTGTAGGTGCCGAAAAGAAAGGCTGGAGTGTTGGCGATCAAGTTGAACATAAAGCTTGGGGCCGCGGTGTTGTAACCAAAGTCAATGGCACAGGGGAAGATATGGAATTAGATATTGCCTTCCCAGATAAAGGAATTAAGCGTCTTCTAGCAGCTTTTGCGCCTATTAAGAAGGTATAATAAAGATAAAAATAAAAGGATTTTTAATCAGGAGGTAAAAATGGCTAAGATTACTCTTGATGAAGCTAAAAAAGAAGCAGCTTCTCTTAGAACCCAGCTAGATGAATGGGCCGATGCGTATTACTCTAAAGATGCGCCTGAAGTTGAAGACAATGTTTATGATCAAAATTACAACCGTTTGCTTGAATTAGAAAAAGCTTTCCCTGAAATTGTTACGCCTGATTCAATCACTCAGCGTGTAGGTGGAGAAATCGATAGTGATTTTACAAAGGTTAACCACCCAATTCCTATGCTTTCAATGGGGGATGTTTTTTCTAAGGAAGAACTTAAGGAATTTGACCAACGAATGCAAAAGCTGGTTGGTCACCCCGTGGAATATAATGTCGAATTAAAGATCGATGGCTTATCTTTATCACTTGAATATCAAGACGGTAAATTGGTTCGTGCATCGACTCGAGGCAATGGTTATGTTGGTGAAGATGTAACGGCTAATGCACGTTATATTGCGGATATTCCTCAAGTTTTACCAGAACCTTTAACTACTGAGGTTCGCGGCGAATGTTATATGGGAAAAGAAGCTTTTGCCAAGTTAAACCAAGAGCGTGAAGAAGAAGGCTTGATCGTTTTTGCAAATCCACGTAATGCGGCTGCTGGCTCACTTCGTCAGCTTGATCCTAAGGTTACTAAGAAACGTCAACTAAGTACTTTTATTTATACATGGGTTAATCCACCGCGCGAGATTACCAGTCAGCACCAAGCGATTGAACGCATGCATGAATTAGGTTTTCATACTAATGAAACAGGTCGCAAATTAGCTAACCTTGATGAAGTGTTTAATTTTATCGACGAATACACGGCTAAGCGTAATAGTCTAACATATGGTATTGATGGAATTGTTCTAAAAGTTGATGATTTAAGTCTTGAACAGCAATTAGGAAATACCGTGAAGGTGCCACGCTGGGAGATTGCTTATAAGTTCCCACCAGAAGAGCAAGAAACGATCGTGCGTGATATCGTTTGGACAGTTGGCCGAACCGGTGTTGTAACGCCAACGGCAGTCATGGATCCTGTCCAACTGGCAGGTACAACCGTTGCAAGAGCTTCACTGCACAATCCAGATTATTTGAATGAAAAAGGCGTTCGGATTGGTGATACCGTTAAGCTTCATAAAGCCGGCGATATTATCCCTGAGATTTCTGAAGTGGTTTTATCAAAGAGACCAGCAGATTCTGTGCCTTATGAAATTCCTACTACTTGTCCGTCCTGCGGGCAAAAATTAGTCCACTTAGAAGATGAAGTAGCCTTGCGTTGCATTAATCCATCTTGTCCAGCTCAAGTGGAAGAAGGCATTACTCACTTTGCTTCTCGTCCTGCCATGAATATTGCAGGTTTAGGTCCTAAAATTGTTAAGCAATTGATTGCTAAGGACTTAGTGCATAATGTAGCTGATCTTTATCATTTAACAAATGAAGATCTTGCCCAACTTGATCACTTTAAAGAAAAATCCATCAATAATTTGTTAACGGCAATTAATAATTCCAAAAATAATTCTGTTGAATTATTGATTACTGGTTTAGGAATTGACCATGTTGGAGCTAAGGCAGCCCGCTTAATTGCGCAAAAGTTTAAAAATCTAGCAAAGATTATGTCACTAGGGGTGCAAGATATTGCTTCAATCGATACAATAGGCATGACGATTGCAGAATCAATGACAACATATTTTGCTCAACCTGAAGCACAAAAATTAATTGAAGAATTAAGAGAAAGCGGACTTAATATGGACTACTTAGGTGCAGATGAACCAGAAGCAGCACCAGATAATCCATTTAAAGATAAAACCGTTGTTTTAACAGGTAAATTAGAGCATTATACAAGAAGTGAATTTACCAAGAAATTGCAGGCTTTAGGTGCTAAGGTCACAGGATCTGTATCGCGTAAAACTGATTACGTAATTTATGGAAAAGATGCTGGATCTAAGTATAATAAAGCTGAGCAACTGGGAGTACCACTTCTGACTGAAGAAGAGGCAATCGCACAAATTGAATAAAGGACAATTATTGTGAAAAAATATTTGCAGATTATAGCTTTAGCTGGGGCAATGCTCACTCTGAGTGGTTGTGGTAAATTAAAAGATTCAAGTTTAGCAAATAATGCCACTACTACTTCAACAGCTAAAAAGAAAAGTTATCAAACAACCAATACAGGTAAAAATGGCTACACCGTTTTAATGAAAAATGGTCGCTATGTAATTAGTCCAATTGCTGGTTTAACCGCAACTGATAATGATAATTCAGTTGATACGCGTGAATTAGAGCGTGGCTTAATCCAGATTTCTAAAAATCAATTTTCACCTAACCAATATGTGTTCCAAGAAGGACAATACTTAGATACTTCAACAGTGACAGATTGGCTGATTAGAAAGTCTAAGAGCAATCCAAAGGGCTTGAATCCAGCTGATAATGGCAAAAATGGTCCTGATACTCGTAATCCAATTTATTTGGAAGAAATTGTAGAGCAAGACTATTTAACTGGTTCAGGTTCAAAGTATCAACTTGGTGGAATGAGCTTAGGTTTAGCAATGAATTCTGTTGACTATTACCAAAAAAAGCGTGATGGTGCAGAATTTAAGACTGAAATTTCAAGAGCTGAACAAAAGGCTCAAGGTGAAAAAATTGCTAATGAAATTGTAGCTCGTTTGCGTAAGAAGAAGGCTTTGAAGAATATTCCAATTACCATTGGATTGTTCTCAAAGACAGAAAAAGATTCATTAGTTGGCGGAACTTACTTTGCTTACGGGACAGCGGCCGCTAATAGTAGTAAAATAACTAAATGGAAATCCGTGTCGGAAAAAATGCAAGTTTTACCGACAACTGGTAATGAAAAAGCAATTAATAGTGATGATGCATCTCACTTTAATGATTTTAAGGCAGCTATTCAGAATTACTTCCCTAATATTAGTGGAGTAACAGCAACTTTGCGTTATGATAATGGCAAGCTTGCTCAAGAAAATATTTCAATTACCACACAATTTTATGGTTATGAGCAAATTCAGAGTTTTACTCGTTTAGTTTTGTCATCGGCAAAGAAATATCTGTCTAATAATGTTCCAATTGAAATTAAAATTGAATCGGTTGATGATGTGCAAGCATTAATTGCTAAGGAAACCGGCGACAGTGATTATCAAGTCCATGTATATGGTGGCGAATAGGAGGTATTTGCGTGGAAATCACAAAAGATACCATTAAACACGTTGCGACTCTTTCGCGACTTGCGTTTAATGAAGAGGAATTAGATAAATTTACAGATCAAATGGGATCAATTATCAACATGGCAGATCAACTTAGTGAAGTTGATACTGAAGGCGTTGAAGAAACTGTTCAAGTTGTTGATCGTGATACTGTATTTAGAGAAGATAAACCTGAACACTGGCAAGGACAAAACAGAGAAACATTAATGGCTAATGTTCCTGAAAAGGCTAACGGCTACATTAAGGTTCCTGTAATTATTAATAAGGATGAGGACGAGTAATGAATTACTTAAACGAAAATATTGATTCATTAAATAAAAAACTTGCCAGCGGTGACTTGTCAGCAGATAAGTTGGCTCAAGATACTGTGGCAAACATTAAAGACACAGATAAGAAGTTAAATGCTTGGATTACTGTAGTAGATGATGCAAAGCCTGCAGAAAACCTTGATTTTTCAAAGAGTAAATTAGCAGGTATTCCAATTGCCATTAAGGACAACATTATTACTAATGGTATTAAGACTACTGCAGCAAGTCATATGTTGTACAATTACATGCCAATGTATGATGCAACAGTTGTTTCTAAGCTTAAGAAGGCTGGAGCAACCTTTGTTGGTAAGACCAACATGGATGAATTTGCTATGGGTTCTTCAACTGAACACTCATACTATGGTGCAACCCATAACCCATGGAACTTAGATAAGGTTCCTGGTGGTTCATCCGGTGGTTCTGCAGCAGCAGTTGCTGGTGGTCAAGTTGTAGCAGCTCTTGGTTCAGATACTGGTGGTTCAATTCGTCAACCAGCTGCATTCAATGGTATTTTTGGTATTAAGCCAACTTATGGCCGTGTATCTCGTTGGGGTCTTATCGCATTTGGTTCTTCACTTGATCAAATTGGTGTAATGACTAAGCGCGTTAAGGATTCAGCAGAAGTACTTAATGTAATTGCAGGTGGCGATGAACACGATTCAACTGTTTCAACTCGTGAAGTTCCTGACTTTACCAAGTTTATTGGCCAAGATGTTAAGGGTCTTCGCGTAGCCGTTCCTAAGGAATACATGGAAGCAGTTAGTGGTGAAATGCGTGAAGTTATCCAAAAGCAAATTGATGCTTTAAAGGATGCCGGTGCAATCATCAATGAAGTATCATTGCCACATACTAAGTACGTTGTGCCAGACTACTACATCATCGCTTCAAGTGAAGCTTCATCAAACCTTCAAAGATACGATGGTATTCGTTACGGTTATCGTGCAGAAGACACTAAGAACTTGCTTGATGTTTACGTTAAATCACGTTCTGAAGGTTTTGGTGCAGAAGTTAAGCGTCGTATCATGCTTGGTTCATTTGCACTTTCAGCTGGTTCATACGATAGATTCTTTAGACAAGCTGCTAAAGTTAGAACATTAATCTGCAACGACTTCGATAAGATCTTTGCTGAAAACGACGTAATCGTTGGACCAACTACTACTGAACCTGCATTTGGTATTGGTGAAGAAGTTTCTGACCCAATCAAGATGTACAACAACGATATTTTGACTATTTCTGCAAACTTAGCAGGTATTCCTGCAGCTAGTGTTCCAGCTGGTTTAGTTGATGGTATGCCTGTCGGCTTACAAGTTATGGCTAAGCGTTTTGATGAAGGTAATGTCTTCAAGACTGCTGACTTTATTGAACGCACAAATAAGTTTTATGAAAAAACACCAACTGGAATGGAGGATTAATTGAATGAATTTTAAATCGACTATCGGACTTGAAGTCCACTTCGAATTAAAGACAAAGAGTAAGATTTTCTCTCCTTCACCAGTAACTTACGGTGCTGAACAAAACACGGAGACGAATGTTATTGACTGGGCTATGCCTGGTACCTTGCCAATGGTTAACAAGAACGTATACCGTTTAGGTATTATGGTTGCCATTGCAACTCATGCTCACATTTTGCCAACTACGCACTTTGACCGTAAGAACTACTTCTATCCTGATAACCCAAAGGCTTACCAGATTACTCAATTCTTCCAACCACTTGCTCGTGATGGTTACATTGAAGTAGAAGTTCGTGGTAAGAAGAAGAGAATCGGTATTCATGAAATGCACATCGAAGAAGATGCCGGTAAGAACACTCACGGAACTAACGGCTTCTCATACGTTGACTTAAACCGTCAAGGTGTTCCACTTCTTGAAGTTGTTTCTGAACCTGATATGGAAGACCCAGAAGAAGCTTACGCTTACCTTGAAAAGTTACGTAAGATTGTTCAATTTACTGGTGCTTCTGACGTTAAGATGGAAGAAGGTTCAATGCGTGTTGATACCAACATTTCTATTCGTCCAGCTGGACAAAAGGAACTTGGTACCAAGGTCGAAATGAAGAACTTGAACTCATTTGATCACGTTCGTCGTTCACTTGCATACGAAGAAAAGCGTCAAGAACAAGTTCTTCTTGCTGGTGGTCACATCCAACTTTCAACCCGTCGTTTCGATGAAGCAACTGGTAAGACTGTTTTGGAACGTGTTAAGGAAGGCGCATCAGATTACCGTTACTTCCCAGAACCAGATATTGCTCCTGATCACATTAGCCAAGAATGGATCGATCAAATTGCTAAGGAACTTCCAAAGAGCCCATTTGATCGTTACGATGACTATGTTAACAAGTTTGGTTTGAAGCCATACGATGCAAATGTTTTGCTTCAAACTAAGGAAAGCTCAGACTTCTTCGATGCTGCTGTAGCTGCTGGTGCCGATCCAACACTTGCTGCTAACTGGATGAACACTCAAGTAAATGGTTACTTGAACGATCACCGTGTAAGTTTGAATGATATTAAGCTTACCCCAGAACACTTAGCTGAAATGATCAAGTTGATCAAAGATGGTACTATTTCATCTAAGATCGCTAAGAAGGTCTTTGCTGAAACTATTGCCAATGGTACTGATCCTAAGAAGTATGTTGAAGACAACGGCATGGTTCAATTGTCAGATACTTCAGTTTTGGCTCCAATGGTTAAGAAGGTTGTTGATGATAACCCTCAATCAGTTGAAGACTTTAAGAATGGTAAAGATCGTGCAATTGGTTTCTTAGTTGGTCAAATCATGAAGCAAACTCGTGGTAAGGCTAACCCTAAGATGGTTAACAAGTTGCTTAACCAAGAATTGCAAAATCGTTAATTTTTAGAACGTTAAGGTAGTAATTATGACTAGTAAAGCAAGATTAATTTATAATCCTGTATCCGGTCACGAGCAAATGCCCAAAAATGTGGCCGATATTTTAGATGTATTAGAGCAAGCTGGCTACGAGGCTAGTGCGTTTAGAACTACACCTGAAGAAAATAGTGCTCGTAATGAAGCTACTCGTGCTGCAAAGGAAGGCTTTGACCTGATTGTAGCTGCTGGTGGAGACGGTACGATCAATGAGGTAGTTAACGGAATTGCATTTTTAGAGCATAGACCTAAGATGGCAATTATTCCTGCTGGTACTACTAATGATTATGCACGTGCATTAGCCATTCCACGTGATAATATTCCAGATGCAGCGAAAGTTATTCTGAAAAATAAAACACGGAAAATGGATATCGGTAAAGCAGTTTTTGGCAATCAAACTCAATATTTTGTAAATATTGCTGCCAGCGGTTCTTTAACAGAATTAACGTATGGTGTGCCATCTGAAGTTAAATCAGCTTTAGGGTATGCTGCATACTTAATTAAGGGTGCAGAAATGTTGCCTCGCTTGACAGAGAACGAAATGCGCTTGACTTACGATGATGGCGTATATGAAGGCAAGCTCTCCATGTTCTTACTTGGAATGACCAATTCAATTGGTGGCTTTGAACAAGTTATGCCAGATGCACAACTTAGTGATGGCTTATTCCAGTTAATTGTGGTTAAGCCCTCTGACCCTGTCAGCATGATGAAGTTGATGGCTTTAGCCTTGAATGGTAAGCACGTTGATGATCCTAATATTATTTATACCAAGACGCGTAGCTTAAAGGCCGAGCTGATCGGTAAGAGTGCAGGACAAGATTTGCCAGTTAACCTTGATGGTGAAATTGGTGGTTATTGCCCAGTAGAATTTGATAATTTACAACAACGCATTGAATTTTACGTTGGTAAATAAAAGTTAAAATTATAAAAATAAATGGAGCTTAGCTAATTGCGCTAAGCTCCATTTTTAGGTGAAAAATGTTTAAACTGCATAAAGTGTTCGATAGTCGACATTATCGAAGGCTATCATCAGTTCAGAAGGAAGAATTAAAAGAAGCAAGGGAGAAAGTGCGTCAAGCGCAGCAAAAAGAGCCTGAAAGATTGCGAGAACATGTTGAAACTTTTAATGATGCAGTAATTGCAATCATTATTACGATTATTGTTTTGCAAATACAGCCCGCTTTTAAAACAAGCCAATATTTAGAATTTTTAGGAAATATCGTGATTTTCATTATAGCTTTCTTTATTATTGCGGATTTTTGGTATGATTTGCATTTAGCTTTTTCTTATTTCATCTTTAAACCTGATAAAATTACCGCTATTTGTGATTTTTGTTTGTTGGCTACTTATCGCTTTTA
Organism: Lactobacillus sp. A27; assembly: GCF_016742815.1. Taxonomy (NCBI): domain Bacteria; kingdom Bacillati; phylum Bacillota; class Bacilli; order Lactobacillales; family Lactobacillaceae; genus Lactobacillus; species Lactobacillus sp. A27. The sequence continues at coordinate 67,631 of NZ_JAEHNT010000037.1, read as the reverse complement.
CCTGTGATGACTAAGTGGATCATGATGCGAGATTCCGCCTTTGCGGTGACAAATTTTGGAATTGTGTATTTCATTGCTCAAATTTTAAAAGTGTTTGTGCAATATTTCGGTGCCAAGCCATTGATGCGAAGCCCGCAGGTAATGAACATTATGATGGTAAAAACTTCGGTACATAGAATTATTCTGGTTCTTGTTTTGACAATATTTTTGATTCTATTATCATTGATTTTACCTAGAGTGGCTATGTTTCTATATATTCTTATTCCGTTTATTTCATTCTTAATGCCCATTAATAGTAGAGGGTTTAGATAAAAAAAGAGATGCAGATTTTCTGCATCTCTTTTTATTGATATTAGTCGCGATCTCCGCCCATGCCAAAAATTTGAAGCAAGAACAAGAAGATGTTCACGAAATCTAAGTAAAGTTGCAATGCACCAAGTACAGCTAAACCATTGGTTGAAACTTGACTGCCATAGTTGTTGTAAATTGCCTTCATCTTTTGTGCATCATAAGCAGTTAATCCAGTGAAGATCACTACACCAATGATTGAAAAGACGAAACTTGCAACGGAATTGCGCAAGAAAATGTTAACGACCATCGCAACTATTAAACCGATTAAGGCAGCTCCTAAGTAAGAACCCATGTTGTTTAAGTTCTTCTTAGTGAATGTACCAAAGATAGCCATTGCACCGAATACAGCTGCAGATGATACAAATGCTGTACCGATTTGAGCTTGGGTGTAGAAGCCAGCTAGAAGTGCAAATTCAAAGCCATAGATTACGGCTAAGATCATTAACATTACAAAGCCAGCAACAGGATTTCTAGTAGCTTTAAAATTGATGCCCAATGATAAACCAATTGGAACAAAAAGAATAATCCACATCATTGCAGGTGGCATTTGCATCACTGCTGATCTAAAGACAGTCATGGTCAAAAATGCGGCAATAGCTGAAACTAAAACAGATAGTCCCATGTAGCCATACATTTTTGAAAGAAAACCGTTAACTTCTGCAACGTCATGAATTTCACGACGTCCAGGATTTGAAAAGTTATCCATATTGTATGTCACTCTTTCTTTTATTTAGTTGTCTTAATATATTTTAACGTATTTAGAAAAAAAGTGTAGTATTGCCGTTTATAGAGTTAGTTTTTAAGGTTTTCTTATGATTGTTATAGCTAGAGCAAATAAGTTTTGTAGTGTGTTCTTTTCCCGTATAGTTAAATTAAGGAAGTGATTTTATGGATAAAAAATATTCAGATAATGAAGTACGCGGTGAACGTAGTAGTCGTCCAGAGCAGGTAGAGAAAAAAGGTTTAGTTTTAAGTTTTACTAAAAATGCGTGGGAGAAATATCAGCAATTAACGGGATCACAAAAAACATTTATTGATCGCGAATTAGATGATTTGAAATTTAAGCGAAATAATCAAAAAAGCAAAATGGTGAACGCCGAGCTAGATCAAGCGCTTGTTTTTGAAAAGAATGGTGCAGAAATTGTGATCACTGATATTGTGTATGAACCATATCGTGAAAGTGAAGAGCATAAGAAAGCCCAAATTAGAATGGAAAATATGAATAACTAAAAAAGAGTGCTCAGGCACTCTTTTAATTTTAAAGTTTATTTTTTGTCTTTAGCCCACTTTAAACCGATACCAGTAAATCCGCTGATGATTGAGAATACCGGTGAAAGTAAACTAAAGAATGCAAATGGTAAGAATTGTAAAACTGGAACGCCCAAGGTAGCGGCAGCAAATGAACCGGCAACGCCCCATGGAATTAAGTAGTTGATAACACTACCACCATCTTCAAGTACACGGCTAAGTGCAAGTGGTGAAAGCTTAATTCTATCAAAAGCAGGTTTAAATGCTCGACCTGGCAAAATTACTGATAAGTATTGTTCACCAACAAACAAGTTAATGCAGATACCTGAAAGAATAGTAACAGTAATTAAACGACCTGGCTTTCTCAAATGCTTAACAAGTGGTTCCATTGCGCTTTGAACTACGCTGAATTTCATTAACATCCCCCCTAATGAAAGAGTAGAGATGATTAGGGCAACAGTAGCCATCATGCTAGAAATACCACCACGAGTAAGCAAGGCGTTAACAGAAGCATCACTAGTTTTGGCAACAAAACCATTCATGATTAAATTATTTAATGATTGCACTGATTCGTGAGGATTTTGGGCAAAAATCATGATGACAGTTGCTGCAATGTTGATGAAAAGAGTAGGGATAGCTGGAACCTTACGCCAAGCGCAAAGTAGCATCAAAACGATTGGAACGATTGCCCACCAAGAAATAGAGAAGTTAGTTTGTAAAACGTGAGAAGTACGTTCAATCTTAGTTAGATCCATTTGACCGCTGTTACCAAGAATCCAGAACAGAATTAAGGAAACAACAAATGATGGGATAGTTGACCACATCATGTTCTTGATGTGGGCGAATAATTCACTTTCAGCCACTGCAGATGACAAATTAGTTGAATCTGATAATGGAGACATTTTATCGCCAAATACGGCACCTGAGATGATAGCACCGGCAACTAAAGCTGGATTTGCATTCATGCTGGCACCAATACCGAAGAGAGCAATCCCAACTGTAGAGATAGTAGTAAAACCACTACCAATGGCTACCCCAACGATTGCACAGACTACAAAAACAGATGGAACAAAGAAACTACCACTAATTAAATGGAAACCCAATACCATGATGGAAGGGATAATACCCGCTTTAATCCAAAGACCAATTAAGGCACCAATTAAAATAAAAATAAAGATAGGGATGATGGCTACGCCAATACCTTCTTTAATACCATCTTGGACATCTGTCCAGGTAAAGCCGCGAAGTCTTGCCCAGAATGTGAGCAAAAGAACCGTGAATAAAACGGGTACTTCTGGCGATAAACCGAACTTGATTACTGAAATACCTAAAATAGCCAATAAAGCTATGAGGATAATAATTGATTCCGTAAAGGAGACTTTTTGCTTTTTCATTTTTATTCCTCCAAATAAAAAAATCCCGTTGACTAAATAGTCAACGGGACGACGATAGCCGTGGTACCACCCACTCTTTCAAGCATAAGAGCTTGAATCTCTATCAGATGGTAACGGTTCTGAAAAGTTATCCGAACAATATTTAATCACGATGTAATTCGTCTAACTTCGCCTGACTGGTTCGCACTAACCACCAGATCTCTGAACGCTTAACGAAGCAGCTACTTTGTCGTTGATTGTTGGAAAATATGATAGCAAGATTAAAAAAATCTGTCAATACTTTTAGATAAAATAATTTTGTAGTAATTTTAAATCGAGTATTATAATAGAAAAGAATTAAATGGTTTATTAAAAAGGCTGAGTGTTTATGGAAAAGAATCAAGTTATAGATTTAGAAATCACTGATCTTTCATACGAAGCAATGGGTGTTGCTCATTACAATGGAATGACGGTATTCGTAACGAATGCACTTCCAGGAGAAATAGTTAGTGCAAAAATTTTAAAAGTTAAGAAGAATTTTGCTTTTGCAAAAATTGAAAAAATTAAAAAAGAAAGCCCTGATCGAGTAAAAGTTGAATTAAATCGGGGCGTTCAAACTGGTTTAGCTTCACTTGCGCATATTAAATATGATAAGCAGCTTGCTTTTAAGCGTAATCAAGTAGTTAACCTGCTTAAAAAGGCACATTTAGAAAATATTGAAGTTGGGGAAACTTTAGCTAGTCCTGAAGAAGTTGGTTACCGTAATAAGGCGCAAGTTCCTGTGCGTGAAGTAAATGGCAAACTTGAAATTGGCTTCTTTAGACGTCATTCGCATGATTTAGTGCCTTTGACTAATTTCTTTACTACTGATCCCGAAATTGATCGAGTTTTAGTAGCCGTAAGAGATATTTTGCGTAAATATAAAGTGCTCGCTTATGATGAAATTAATAATAAGGGCGAAGTGCGTTACTTAGAAGTTCGTCGTAGCAAATCTACTGGCGAAATGATGGTAATTTTAGTTTGCTTGCACAAAGATTTCATGCAATTACCAAATGTTGCTGCAGAAGTTAGCCAAATTCCAGGCGTTTCTGGTTTGATTTTAAATTATAATCCTAAGAAGACAAACGTGATTTTGGGACAAAAGGATTACTTGGTATTCGGTAATGATCAAATTACTGATCAAATTGGAGATTTGAAGTTTAGAATTTCACCTCAAAGTTTCTTCCAAATTAATTCTTTGCAAACACCTCGTTTGTACAATTTGGCAATCAAACAGGCTGATTTAAAACCAGATGATGTTGTAATTGATGCTTACTCAGGTATTGGAACTATTGGGTTAAGTGTTGCTAAGCATGTTAAAGCAGTTCGAGGCATTGAAGTAGTTCGGGATGCGATTAAAGATGCTAAGGATAATGCTAAGCTTAATGATATTACTAATGCTAAGTATTATTTGGGTAAGGCAGAAGAAATTATGCCACGTTGGGCTAAGAGTGGTCTTAAAACCGATGTAGTATTTGTTGATCCGCCAAGAAAGGGATTAACTCCTGAATTTATTAATGCAACTGTTAAGACAGGACCTAAGAAGGTCGTTTATATTTCATGTAATCCTGCCACCTTGGTGCGTGATTTGCAATTGTTCCAAGAAAAGGGTTATGAATTTAAGCGTATTGATCCTGTTGATATGTTCCCACAGACTCCACATGTTGAAGCCGTAACTGTTCTTACAAAGAAGTAAAAAATGATTATTAAACCACTAATTTCTGAAGATGAGGCAAAAGAAACAAGTCAACTTTTTCAAAAGTGTTGGCAGTATACATATAAAAATATATTGCCAGATGTATTTTTAGATAATATTCCTGAAAATGCTTGGGTTAAACGATTAAATGAGAGTGGTCGTCACAACTTGATTTTTGTTGATGATGATAATCAAATTCGTGCAGCCGTAAGTTATGGTCGTCCTCGTGATACGCGCATGCTCGGATGCGGTGAATTAATGGCTCTTTATGTTGAACCTAATTTTCAAGGATTTAATATTGGGAAAACTCTACTTAATGCTGCCGAAAACGAATTAAAAAAGATGGGGTATGGCAAGATCTATCTATGGTGCATTGATGGAGACGAAAATGCACGACAATTTTTTGAACATTTTGGTTGGATTAATAATGCAACTGAAAAATTTGTAGAAATTGCTGGAAAAGAATATAAGTACTTGCTATATCAAAAGAATTTGCATGATTAAAAGAAGATAGATTAAAAATAGATATTGGTCAATTTGATCAATATCTATTTTTTTGCAAAAAACACTTGCGCTTTTATCTCACTTTAGTATAATAGTATCTGTTCGGCTATGGAGGATTACCCAAGTGGCTTAAGGGGACGGTTTTGAAAACCGTTAGGCGGTTCTGCCGCGCGTGGGTTCAAATCCCACATCCTCCTCTGATTGGTCCATTGGAGCAGTGGTTTATCTCGCCTCCCTGTCACGGAGGAGATCGTGGGTTCAAATCCCACATGGACCGTTTTATGGCGGAATTGGTGAAGGGGTTAACACACTGGTTTGTGGATCCAGCATGCGTGGGTTCGAATCCCACATTCCGCCCCATAATGGAGGATTAGCTCAGCTGGGAGAGCATCTGCCTTACAAGCAGGAGGTCACAGGTTCGAGCCCTGTATCCTCCATATTTTTTTACTCTTATTATCGCTGATAATAGGAGTTTTTGTTTTTTAAAGGGGAAATTTGAATGAATAAAAAACAAATTACGATGGTCACCATTGCCTTGATGTTAGGTAATGTGATGTCAGGACTTGATGGGACGATTATTAATACCGCAATTCCAGCGATTGTTGCAGCTTTGCATGGAATTCAGTTTATGGGATGGATTGTTGCAATTTTCTTATTAGGGATGTCTATTTCAATTCCAATTTGGACTAAGATAGGCGAGAAAATCACTAATAAAAAGGCCTTTGAAATTTCACTGATTTTGTTTGTTTTAGGTTCTGCTTTACAAGGTATGGCACCTAATATCATCTTTTTCTTATGCTCTAGATTCATCATGGGGATCGGTGCTGGTGGTATGGGGTCTCTTCCTTATATCATTGCCGGTTATGTTTTTAAAAATATTAAAACCAGAACTAAGGTATTAGGCTACTTAACAGCAAGCTGGAATGGAGCTGCTATTTTAGGACCATTGGTTGGTTAATCGATGCCTTTTCATGGCACTGGGTTTTCTATATTAATATTCCAATTGGTTTGATAGCGTTAATCATCTGTCTTGTTTACTACAAGCCTGTTACACCAGAAAAAACACCAGTCTTCGATATTCCTGGTGCCGGATTATTAGTTATTGGATTGCTTTTATTCTTAATGGGCGTTCAACTAGTTGGGTTAACAGCTAACTGGATTGTCATTAGCTTGACTATTGTTAGTCCAGTGTTTATTGTTCTCTTCTTTATTCGTGAGAATCATGCGGCTAATCCAATCATTCCGGTATCCTTATTTAAAAATAAAGATTTAGACGGTGATTTTCTTTTATTTGCCTTCACTTGGGGTGCATTTATTGCTGTTAATACTTATATGCCGATGTGGGCTCAAGCATTACTCGGTTTATCTGCACTTTTAGGTGGGATGACTCTGATTCCTAACTCAATCGTAGAAATCATTGCTTCCCAAAGCGTAGCGGCTATTCAAGAACATATGACAACATTTAAATTGGCTTTAATTGGAATCATTGCGATGATGATTTCGTCCGTCGGTTTGTTTTTGGCTGATATTCATACGCCAGTACAGATATTGACGTTTATTGGTGCGTTTTCAGGAATTGGTGTTGGCTTTATCTTCGTTGCTATGCAGTTAAAAGTGCAACTAGATGCTGGATTAAAGAATATGGCTACAGCTACTTCAACGTCATATTTGATTAGAATTTTGGCACAAACTGTGATGGCAGCTGTGTACGGCGTAATTATGAACTTGAACTTAGCAAGTGGAGTTCATACGCATAAAGGTATTACGATGGCCATGATGAATAAATTGAGTGACGCCAAAAGTGCAAAATTATTGCCGCAGAATTTAGTACCAACTATGAGAACTATTTTCCATGCCGGAATCAAAGAAATTATGTTGGTATCGTTAATTTTGTTAATCATTGCCTTTGTGCTGAATTTCTACTTTAACTTTGGTAAAAAGCGCAAGAAATTGCAATAATAAGACATTAAAGCATAATGTGTTTTTCCGCATAATTAATTAAATCTTCGAGTGGAGTTTGATAATCCTGCTTAACCCACCAAATTAAGAGCATATAAATTCCGCCTGATTGGTAGGCGACTGCATAATCTGGTAAATTTAAGTCTGGGTGGTAGACACCAAGCAGCTTTTTCAAATAGCGAGTTTGAAAGTTTAATAGACTGCCTTCAAAACCAGCATCTAACAAGATTTTCATGACTTTAGGATTTTCTTTAAAAAATGTCAGATAAGCAATTAGCTGTTTGGTCAATGTCTTTAATTTATGTTCATTAATATCAACAATAAATTTTTTATATTGATTAGCTAAAAATAGCGTTAGTACGTCATTTTTTTGACTATAGTTACGATAAAAAGAAGTACGAGAAACATGAGCTTTACGCGTAATTTCTGCAATGGAAATTTCAGCGTAAGGCTTTTTTTGTAATAAAGAAAATAAGGCTTCTTCTATCTGTTGCTGCGTGTGCAGACTTTTCATATTCATAAAAAATCATCCTTTGATTAGTTTTAATTTGACAAATGATATCGCTTACACTATTATTATAGCTGTAAATAGTTACAGGTGTAACGATTATTTGAAAGAAGTGTAAATTATGCATTATAGCAATGGTAATTATGAAGCATTTGTAAAGGCTGAAAAGCCAAAAGACGTTGATCAAAAATCAGCATATATTGTTGGATCAGGATTAGCTGCTCTTGCCGGCGCTGTATTCTTGATTCGTGATGGACAAATGAAGGGCAATAGAATTCACATTTTTGAAGAATTGTCTCTTCCTGGTGGTTCAATGGATGGTATTTACAATAAAGAAAAAGAAAGTTATATCATCCGTGGTGGTCGTGAAATGGAGCCACACTTTGAATGTTTGTGGGACTTATTCAGATCAATTCCTTCAACCGAACATGAAGGCGAATCAATTTTGGATGAATTCTATCGCTTGAATAGAAAAGATCCAAGCTATGCTAAAACCCGTGTCATCATCAATCGCGGCGAAGCTTTACCAACTGACGGTCAACTATTGTTAACACCCAAGGCAGTAAAGGAAATCATCGACCTTTGCTTAACACCTGAAAAAGATTTGCAAAATAAGAAGATTAACGAAGTCTTTACCAAAGAATTCTTCCAATCCAACTTCTGGCTTTACTGGTCAACTATGTTTGCCTTTGAACCATGGGCAAGTGCAATGGAAATGCGTCGCTACTTGATGCGTTTCGTTCAACACGTTGCCACATTGAAGAATTTATCATCACTTCGCTTTACTAAGTATAACCAATATGAATCATTAATTCTGCCAATGGTTAAATATTTAAAGAACCATGGCGTACAATTCCATTACGACACTGTAGTAGATAACATCTTTGTTAACCGTTCAGATGGTAAAAAAGTTGCCAAGCAAATTGTTTTAACTGAAAAAGGTGAAAGAAAGACAATTGATTTAACTGAAAACGATCTTGTCTTTGTCACTAACGGTTCTATCACTGAAAGCACTACTTATGGTGATAACTTCCACCCAGCTCCAGCAGAGCATGAATTAGGTGCTAGCTGGCAATTATGGAAGAACTTGGCTGCTCAAGATGAAGACTTTGGTCATCCAGAGGTCTTCTGCAAGGATATTCCAAAGGCTAACTGGAGAATGTCAGCTACAATTACCTTTAAGAATGATGATATTGTGCCATTTATTGAAGCAGTTAATAAGAAAGATCCACACAGTGGTTCAATTGTTACTAGTGGACCAACTACGATTAAGGATTCTAACTGGTTATTAGGTTACTCAATTAGTCGTCAGCCACACTTTAAGGCACAAAAGCCAAATGAATTGATTGTTTGGCTCTATGGCTTGTTCTCAGACACTAAGGGTAATTATGTTGAAAAGACTATGCCTGACTGTAATGGTATTGAATTGTGTGAGGAATGGCTTTACCACATGGGTGTTCCAGAAGAAAGAATTCCTGAAATGGCTGCAGCTGCAACTACTATTCCAGCACATATGCCATACATTACTTCATACTTTATGCCAAGAGCATTAGGGGATAGACCAAAGGTAGTTCCAGATCATTCAAAGAACTTAGCCTTCATTGGTAACTTTGCGGAAACTCCAAGAGATACCGTCTTTACTACTGAATATTCAGTTAGAACCGCGATGGAAGCTGTCTACACTTTGCTTGATATCGACCGTGGCGTACCTGAAGTATTCGCTTCTGCATTTGATGTCAGAATGTTGATGAATGCGATGTACTACTTGAACGATCAAAAGAAGCTTGAAGACCTTGATTTGCCAATGCCTGAGAAGTTGGCAATTAAGGGGATGCTCAAGAAGGTTAAGGGCACTTATGTTGAAGAATTGATGAAGAAGTATAAGTTGATTTAGACAATAAAATATTGTGAAAAACAGAGCAACTGTCGCGTCATGCGGCAGTTTTTCTGTTATTATTATGGTATTGAGTTTTAATAGTGATTTTAATTAGAAAAGAAGGATATTATTTTAGACTCGAAACCCGCCCGATGGGGCACAAAAGCATACCGTGACGCAAAAGATTTATACATGAAGGCCTTTCCTGCATGGGAAAGATTCTCAATGTTTTCACTATTAGCAATGTCACTTCACCGTAATGTTAAGTTTCACGCAATTTACAATGGAGATCAGTTCTGCGGCATTACTTATTATGCCGAAAACGATAAGACGGTTTATTTGACCTACTTGGCAATCAATGAAGAATTGCGCGGCCAAGGCTATGGTTCCAAGATTTTGACCATGCTTGAAGATCGTTTTCCAGATAAGCAAATTGTGATTGATATTGAGCCAGTAACTTCAAAGGCGAAGAATTATAAACAGCGAGTTAGCCGACTTAAGTTCTATGAGCGGAATGGTTTCCATAGAACGGATCAAAAGTTGAAAGATCCTGATGGAGAATTTGAGGCGCTAACGACAGGGAAGAAGCTGGATAAGGAAAGCTTCATTGATACCTTGCGTCAGATGAGCTTCGGCTTTTATCAGGCAAAAGTTGAAAAATAATGGAGGAGTGAAGCCGTTGTGGTTTTACTCTTTTTTCTTAAATAAGGAATAACATCATGGAAAAATATGTAACTTTAAATAATGGCGTAAAAATGCCGCGCCTTGGCTTTGGCGTTTATCAAATTAATGATCTAGCTCAAACGCAGCAAGTCGTAGAAGATGGACTTGAAGTCGGCTACCGTCTAGTCGATACTGCGCAAATTTACGGCAATGAACAAGCTGTGGGGGATGCAATTAAGCACAGTAATGTCCCTCGAGAAGATATTTTCGTCACTTCCAAGGTCTGGGTCGACGATTACGGCTATGATGCAACGCTCAAGGCTTTTGATGAGACGATGAAGAAATTGCAGCTAGATTATCTTGATCTGTATCTAATTCATAAGCCTTATAACGATTATTATGGCACGTGGCGGGCAATGGAACGTTTATACAAAGAAGGCCGCATTCGTGCAATCGGTGTTAGCAGTTTTTGGAATGAACGGTTAGCTGATTTAATTACCTTCAATAATGTGAAGCCAGCGGTAAATCAAATTGAAACAAATGTCTGGAATCAAGAGTGGAAATCACAGGCATATATGGAAAAAGAAGGTGTACAGCCTGAAGCATGGGCCCCATTTGCGGAAGGTGCTGAGCATATTTTTACCAATCCTGTTTTAGCAGAAATTGCGCAAAAGCATGCTAAAACTACAGCCCAAGTGATGATTAGATGGTTCTTGCAAAGAAATTATGTTGTAATTCCAAAATCTGTTCATAAAGCAAGATTAGCTGAAAACTTCGATGTCTTTGATTTTGAGATTGATGCTGAAGACATGGCAAAGATTAAGACACTGGATCAAGGACATAGCGTTTTAGAAGATGAGATGGACCCAGAGATTGCTGAAAGTTTTAGATAAAAATAAAAACAGTTAGTTATCGTTAGTGATAGCTAACTGCTTTTTGCTTAATATTAATTATTGGTAAATCTTACCATCTTGCTTTTGCTTATTCTTTTCTTCAAGTGCCTTTTCACTGGCAGCTTTCTTAGGAAGAACCCAGTTCAAGATCATACCGATAATGGTTGAAAGGGCAACTGAAGTTAATTGGAAGTTGCCAAGTTGGAGGTATGCACCACCGATACCGATAACCAAGATAACTGAAGCGATTAACATGTTGCGTTTTTCACCAAAGTCAACCTTATCGTCAACTAAGATCTTCAAACCGTTAGAAGCGATTGTACCAAAGAGTAAGAATGAAATTCCTCCAATTACTGGCATTGGAATTGATTCGATTAACGCAGCAAGCTTACCAACAAAACTGAAGATGATCGCACAAACTGCGGCACCGGCAAGGACCCAAACAGAGTGCACCTTAGTCATAGCTAACACACCGATGTTTTCACCGTATGAAGTTGTAGGAGGACCACCGATGAAACCGGCGATAATCGTTGAAATACCGTCACCCATCATAGTTCTGTGAAGACCAGGATCTTTAAAGAAGTTACGCTTAGTCAATGAGTTAAGCACCATAATGTGTCCCATGTGTTCCGTCATCGTCACGAAGGCGATTGGTGCCATGGCTAAGATAGCAGCTGGATACCATTTGAAGTGGTAGCTAATGCCCATCACATCAAGTGAAGGAATAGAGAACCAAGCGGCTTTTTCAACACCTGAGAAGTCTACAATGCCTAAGAAGCAGGCTAAGATATAACCACAGATGATGCCGAGCATGATTGAAACTAAGCTCGTGAAGCCTTTGAAACACATTTGGAAGACCAAAGTCATGACCAATGTGAAAATGGCAACGCCAAAGTAGGTTAAATCATACTTTTGGTTGTTCATCATCGCATCATTGGCAGCAGTCGTAGCAAGAGACAAACCAATAACGATGATAATTGGTCCTACAACGATTGGTGGCAAAACCTTGTTAACCCAACCAGAACCAACCTTGGCAATGATCAAAGCCACGATTACGTAAACTAAACCAGAGGCAATCGCACCTTGAGCAACAGCGGGATAACCGTCAGTCTTCATCAATGCTTGCATAGTTGCAACGAAAGCAAAACTTGAACCTAAGTATGCTGGGATCTTAAAGTGGGTCAAGATCATGTGGACTAAAGTACCGACGCCTGATGAAAGCAGGGCGATACTTGGGTTGATTCCGATTAAGATTGGAACCAAAACGGTAGAACCGAACATGGCAAACATATGCTGCAAGGAGAGCAGGATACCTTGACCAAGTTCAGGCTTTTCGTAGACGTCTAAAATCGCGTCCGGGTTTCTAAACTTTTCTTTTTCACTCATTCAAATACTCCTATTTGTTCATGATATCAATGCCGTCTTTATCATCGACTTCGGTCAATGATACCTTAACTTCCTCATCCATTGCGGTAGGGATGTTCTTACCGATAAAGTCAGGACGAATTGGCAATTCACGGTGACCACGGTCGGTCAAAACTGCCAAGTTGATCTTAGCTGGACGACCTTGATCCATGATTGCATCAAGCGCAGCTCTAATAGTTCTACCGGTGAACAAAACGTCGTCGACTAAAACAACGTTTTTGTCGGTGATATCAAAGTCGAGTTGTTGACCATGAATCATCTTTTCCTTTTCGCTTTCTGGCAGGTCATCACGATATTGAGAAACATCGATTGCTCCCACAGGAACATCAACATCTTCAAGATTCTTAAGGTTCTTAGCAATTCTTTGCGCTAAGTAAAGACCACGAGTCTTGATTCCGATTAAAACTAAGTTTTCAGTACCTTTGTTGCGTTCGATAATTTCGTAGGTCATTCGCATTAAGGCACGTTTCATACTAATTGCATCAACAATTTCTTTTGCCATATATTTTTCCTTTCTTGGATGACCAAAAGAAAAAGACCACCAAGGACACTGAGTCCAAGATGGTCTTTCTGTTTCTACTAGCACAAAAAAGACTAGCTCACGCAGATTTCCTTCTTAGCCTCACAGGACTAACTTTAAAGGTCATCACTATATTTTTATTATATTAAACTAGCAAAAGCGGATATTGTCAAGCAGATTCTAAAGAATGTTTTTTTCGATGTAGTTCAAAACGCCTTCTTCATCGTTAGTGTCAGTCACGTGGTTAGCCACTTCAAGAAGGGCTGGAACGGCGTTCTTCATTGCGACGCCATCGCCAACTTCTCGTAGCATCTCTAGATCGTTTCCACCGTCACCGAATGCGCACATTTCGCTTAACTTAATGCCTAAAATATCACCCAATTCTTTTAAGCCGTTAGCTTTGTGAATGTCAGGTTGGATGATGTCGATGTCTCCGTGACCGCTGCTTGTAACGCCGCTATATTGACTCAAGTTGTCCTTGAATAATTGAACAAAATAGTCGGTTTTTTCATCGGGACATTGAACTGCAAATTTTAGGATTTTATCGTGAATGTCACTAAAGCTCTTAATTTTTTCTAAGTGATGATAGTAATGGCTAGACATCTTAAAGTATTTTTCTGGCAAGATATCTAGGCCATAAGCTGCTTGTTCACCACAGACTAAGAAATTAAGATTGGGTACTTGATCTAATAAAAATTTTTCGATGGCTTTAACAGCTTCAGTAGGGTAAGAGTGTACTGCATAAACCTTTTCTGGATTACGGATAAGTGCACCATTTTCAGCTACGTAGTCAATATCATCATAATCGGTGAAAAAATCTTTTAATTGATAATATTGGTTACCACTAGCTACGACAAAATGAATACCTTTTTCATCAAGTTTAGAATGAATCTCCTTGAATCTGACTTCGTTGTATTTACTTTGTGAGTTTAAAAAAGTTCCGTCCATATCGACAGCGATTAATTTAATCATAGAAAATCTCTCCTATAAAAAGTAGGTATTTATATTTTATCATGAAACCGTTTACTATTTTGACAATTATAAAGGTAACTTGCATAATGTTCTAGTTAAAAAGTTTCTAAGTAAAAGGGTGAGATTGAATGAATAAAAAGCAAATTTCGATGGTAACTTGGTCCTTACTTTTGGCTAATATCATGTCAGGACTAGACGCTACCATTATTAATACGGCAATTCCTGCGATCGTTTCTGATCTGCACGGAATTCAATATATGGGCTGGATTGTTGCCTGCTTCTTGCTGGGGATGTCCGTTTCAGTACCAATTTGGAGCAAATTAGGTGAAAGAATGGGCAATAAATTTGCTTTTGAACTTTCACTTATCCTCTTTATTGTTGGTTCTCTACTTGAAGGGATAGCGCCAAATATTTACTTCTTCTTAATTGCCAGAATTTTAATGGGTATCGGTGCCGGCGGTATGGGCTCGCTGCCTTATGTTATTGTCGGTTTTATTTATCCGAATATTAAGAGAAGAACGGTTATTTTAAGCTACATTGCGGCCAGCTTCAGTGCGGCATGTATTGCGGGACCGCTTGTTGGTGGCTGGATTGTTGATGCCCTTTCTTGGCACTGGGTCTTCTACATCAATGTCCCATTAGGACTGATTTCCATTATTTTGAGTTTTGTCTTTTATCGCGATGTGCACAAGGCTAAGGAAAAAGTACACTTTGACAAAATGGGTGCCTTCACTTTGATCGCTGGCTTGTCCTGCTTTTTAGTTGGAATTCAGATGCTGGGTTTAGCTAGTGGTATCATGGTTGCAGCTTTCGTCATTATCGGAATTGCCTTACTTGTTGCCTTTATCTTTGTGGAAAACAAGGCAGATAGTCCTGTTGTACCGTTGAGTGTTTTTATGAATAAAGCGTTGGTGGGCGACTTTATCCTGTTTGCCCTAGCATGGGGTGCTTATATTTCAGTTAACACTTATTTGCCAATGTGGTCGCAGGCCATTTTAGGGACCTCCGCTTTAATCGGTGGGATGACCTTGATCCCTAACTCCATTTTGGATATTGCCGGTTCACAAAGCGCGCCATATTTCTTGCGTCACTTTAGCAATTATCGTTTGCTCATTATCGATTTTACTTTGATCATTATTACCATTTTAAGCTTGATCTTGGTGCCAATGAACACGCCATATCAAATCTTGATGATCATTGCAGCTTTATCTGGTTTAGGTGTAGGTTCGATCTTTGTTATTTTGCAGATCAAGGTGCAGATTGACGCCAGTGAAAAAGATATGGCACCGGCTACGTCACTGAGTTTCTTGATTCGAATTCTTGCTCAAACTGTGATGGCTGCCATTTATGGGGTCATCATGAACTTGGCTTTGGCTCGAGGAATCGCCGGCCATCGCGGCATTACGATGACCATGATGAACAAGTTGAGTGATGCGGAATCGGCTAAGAGTCTGCCAACTGCATTATTGCCAATCATGAGAAGAATTTTCCATTCAGGAATTATCGAAATTATGTATGTGGCACTGTTTTTAATGATTTGTGCGTACGTAGTTAACTTTATTTATAACAGACATGAAGCCAAAAAAGCGGCAGAATAAAAAGCTTGAGATTTTTCTCAAGCTTTTATTTTTACTGTAAATTGCGAATGACGTTGATTCTGAACAAAAGTAGATTGATTAATACGATCACCGTGGTGACGATGAAGACCATGCTATAGTTGAACATCCCTGATACGAATGAACCAAGTAGTGGTCCTACGATGTTGCCGATGTACATAGCCGACTGGTTCCATGAAAAGATACGGCCAGTAACGGCGGCAGGTGAGTTTTTGGTTAACATCGTTTGTACTTGTGGGAATAAACAAGCGTCAGAAAAACCAACTAGGAAGCGCAAAATTCCTAATTCAACTGTGTTTCGTACAAAAGCGGTCAGGAAGAAGAAAATTGATGCCGCAATAAAACCAGCCACGATGATTTTGTGAGTACCGATTTTATCACCGAGTGCACCGAAGCGGGAGGCCACTAGGAAAGTAGCAATCCCAGGAAGGGCGGCGATAACACCAGAAATGAAGACAACGTTGTCATGGCCGTTAAGTAATTGGCGGACATATAGTGAAACGATTGGGTTAATGGAGTTATTAGCTGCTTGAATAATTAAAGTGGTTAATAGCAAACCAAAGATCAGATGAGGCGAACGAAGCGACTTAATTACGCCGCTGGCTTTGTCCAATTTTTTTGCGGTAACTGGCTTAAAGTCGTCTTCATGAACGAAGAATAGAACTAAGATTGAGCATAATAAGAGCAAGCCACCAGTGATCATAAAGGTAATGCGGTATGAAAAAATTGATGTTAAAGCACCACCAACAAGTGGTCCCAGCAAGGTACCGGCAGTGGTCGCTGAAGCAATCGTTCCTAGAGCTTGTCCAGAATTTGTCTTCGGCGTTTCGGTGGCAACTAAGGCATTAGAGTTAGAAATAAAGCCGGCAAATACACCTTGCAGCATTCTAAGCAAAAGCAATTGCCAAACATTTTGGACTAACCCCATGCAGGCGATAACGACGGACATCCCGATTCCGGCCCGCAAAATCATTGGTTTACGTCCTTTTTTATCAGCTAATTTGCCCCACCAAGGAGAAACAACCGCTGAAACGATGAACGTACCAGAATAAACGATCCCAGACCAGAAGTTAAGTTGTTGGTGAGAGAAGTTGCCTAACGTGTTAATGTATAACGATAAGAAAGGCATAATTTCTGAAAATGCGATTCCTGCAATGAAGACCGCGATCGATAAGACGAATAGATTTTTCTTCCAAATAGGTTTTTCTTTCACGATGTAAACCCTCCTAATTTTAGTTTAGCAAAAAATAAAGATAAAGAACTATGATAAAATTTGATGTAAGGACTTACAGAAGGAGAAAATTATGGAAAAAGCACAAGAAATCGAAATGCTTAAAGAATTCTCAGATGCTAACGCTACATCTGGTTTTGAAGAAGAATTCGTTAAACTTTTTACTAGCTATGCAGAAAAGACAGCCAATATTGAGACTGACGGGATGCTCAATGTTTATGCATCAAAGAAGGAAAACAAGGGCAACCGTCCTGTAATTCAACTTGATGCCCACTCAGATGCGGTTGGTTTTATCACCCAGGCCGTTCGTCCAAATGGTTTAATCAAGTTTGTTCCACTCGGTGGCTGGGTAAAATACAATATCCCTGCTTTGAAGGTTAAGGTTAGAAACCGCGATGGCGAATACATCCCTGGTGTTGTCGCAACTAAGCCACCACACTTTATTACTGCTGCTGAAAGAAACAACGTGCCTGACGTTGCCGATATGTCAATTGATGTTGGTTCAAGCAGCCGTGAAGAAACAATTAAGGACTACAAGATCGACACAGGTTGTCCAATCTTTGTTGATGTAAAATGCGAATACCACGAAAAATCTGGTTTGTTCTTTGGTAAAGACTTCGACGACCGTTTTGGTGCCGGTGCGATGATTGACGTTTTGGACAACTTGAAGGGTGAAGAAACTAACTTTGATGTTGTTGCCGCTTTGTCTAGCCAAGAAGAAGTAGGTCTTCGCGGAGCTTACGTAACTGCTAGAAAAGTTAAGCCAGATCTATGTATTGTACTAGAAAGCTGTCCAGCAGATGACACCTTCACTCCTGATTGGCTTTCACAAACCGGTTTAAAGCGTGGACCAATGCTTCGCGATATGGATACTACTTTCTTGCCAAACCCTAAGTTCCAACAGTATGCTTGCGACTTGGCTGACAAGATCAACATTCCATACACTCGTTCAGTTAGAACTGGTGGTGGCCAAGACGGTGCCGCAATTTACTACGAAAATGGTGCTCCAACAATTGTCATCGGTATTCCAGTGCGTTACGAGCACTCCCCATATTGCTTCAGCAGTTACAAAGACTTTAAGGCATCCGTTGATTTAGCTACTGCAATTATTCGTGATATTACCCAGGAAAAATTGGATAGCTTCAAGAAATTTTAATTAAAAGTAAAAAAAGCAGATTCGTACTTCATTTGGATCTGCTTTTTTTGATATACTGATACATAATTTTAACTTTTTTAAATTAATAATAGTGAGGTATAACGATTGATTACAGTATCCGACTTAAGTCTTAAATTTGGCGGCCGTACACTTTATGAAGATGTTAACTTAAAATTTACCCCAGGTAATTGTTACGGTGTGATTGGTGCAAATGGCGCTGGTAAATCTACTTTTCTTAAATTGCTAGAAGGTAAGCTTGAACCAACGACAGGCTCAATCAGCATTGATCCGAATGAAAGAATGTCTAGTCTTAACCAGGATCACTTTGCTTTTGAAGATTTCACCGTTATGGATACGGT
Source organism: Lactobacillus sp. A27 (assembly GCF_016742815.1). Lineage (NCBI taxonomy): Bacteria > Bacillati > Bacillota > Bacilli > Lactobacillales > Lactobacillaceae > Lactobacillus > Lactobacillus sp. A27. The sequence continues at coordinate 49,242 of NZ_JAEHNT010000037.1, read as the reverse complement.
TATTCAAGGGCACAAAGAACTTTATCAAGTAATGAAGGAAAAAGATGCGCTTTATGCTAAGCCTGATTTTGGTGATGAAGATGGTGTTAAGGCGGCAGAACTTGAAAGTAAGTTTGCAGAGCTTGATGGCTGGAATGCTGAAGCTGATGCTTCTAAATTGTTACAGTCATTAGATATTCCTGAAAGTGAACACCAGATGTTAATGAAGGAATTGCCTGAATCAGAAAAGGTTAAGGTGCTTTTAGCTCAAGCTTTATTTGGTAATCCAGATATTCTTTTACTTGACGAACCAACTAACGGTCTTGATGTTCACACAGTGGAATGGCTAGAAAACTTTTTGGCTGATTATCCAAATATTGTGATCGTAGTTTCACACGACCGTCACTTTTTAAATCAGGTATGTACTGAAATGTGTGATGTTGATCGTGGCAAGATTCAACTTTATGTTGGTAACTATGATTTCTGGTATGAATCAAGTAAGTTGGCTAATGAATTAGCAGCTAATCAGAATGCCAAAAAAGAAGAAAAGATTAAGCAGCTGCAAGAATTTATTGCCCGCTTCTCAGCTAATGCGTCTAAGTCACGTCAAGCCACTTCTCGTAAGAAGCAACTTGATAAAATTACTTTGGATGATATTAAACCATCATCAAGAAAGTATCCATTTGTTAAATTTGAAATGCATCGTGATCTTGGAAATGATTTGGTTAAGGTAGAAAACGTTTCATACTCAGTTGATGGTGAAAAGATCTTAGATAATGTTTCATTTATAGTTCGTCCCGGTGACAAGGTTGCATTTTTATCACGTAACGCTTTAGCAACAACCGCTTTGCTTGATATTATTGCTGGCAAAATTAAGCCAGATACAGGCACTGTTACCTGGGGTCAGACTACAGCCTTTAACTACATGTCTCGTGATTTAAATGCAAACTTTAATAACGATGATTTAACTATCTTAGATTGGTTAAGACAATATGCGACTAAGGAACAAGATGATAATACATTCCTTCGTGGTTTCTTAGGAAGAATGCTTTTCAGTGGGGAAGAAATTGAGAAGAAAATTAAAGTATTATCTGGTGGTGAAAAAGTTCGCTGTCAATTGTCTAGAATGATGCTTGAGCCGGCTAACGTATTAATTATGGATGATCCAACTAATCACCTTGATTTGGAATCAATTACTGCTTTGAACGACGCTTTGGTAGCATATCCTGGTTCAATATTATTTACTTCTCACGATCACGAATTTATTCAAACAATTGCCAATCATATCATCGAAGTTGGCCCTAAAGGAATCGTCAGCAGACAAGATACTAGTTATGATGAATTCTTGGATAAAGACAGTATTCAGGAACAAGTTAAAAAAATATATTAAAATTAAGAGGATTCAGATGAAAAGAATCCTTTTTTGTGTTAAAAATACAAGTAGAAAAGTAAAATAAAATTAAAAAAGTTAGCTTTATAAGAGTTGTTCTTTATTTATTATATTAATATAAGAAAAATATTATATTGGAAATAGGGAAAGTTGTTAATGAAAGAGCAGATTATTTTTGAAGATTTTATTCAAGATCGTGAAGTAAGAATGTATGATAAGCATTTTTCTGATATGGATAATAAGGTGGAATACGATGTTTACGTTCAAGTTTTTACGATAGATAACTTACCATTTTCTTCTGTCACAGGTAAGTTGGAAAATATACCTTTTAATTATGATCATGCAAGTACAAAAGAAGTTGTAGTAAATAATGTAATAGGTGATTTTTTTAATCCTGTTACTAAAAAGTATGAGGTGTCGGATCATACCTTTGTCGTGGGACATATCAAGAATAGTAATCTTGATCGAGATGCCGCAATCGAACAAATGCAGCGAGCTGCTATGAACATAATTAATGAGTTGAATAAGCGTCAAATACCTCCTCATATGGTTATGCCACACCTTTTAACAGATGTAGAAAAGGCTAAACGAGTAGTAACAGATGATAATATTAAAATATCACAGTTAAGTAAAGAAACGGGTATTTCTACAGATGATTTAAACAATTACCGTAAAAATCCCGCAACTTTAAAGCAAGCATCAAATTCTACAATTAATTTCTTAATAACTAAATATTATGAAAAATATTTTAATCGCAATGAAATAGAAAAATTCAGATTTATGCTGATTAAGACTGTGCTAGCCTATTTGAAGGAAAACAAAAATGACACAATTGATTATGATCCTGTTTATGAATTATACAAATTGTGTCAGCAAGCCGACTGGCATCGTTTGGCTAGAATGGAAGAAATTTGGCGAGCTTTTTATAGTGTAGATAATCAACGTTAAAGGAAGTATTGAAATGCGCGTTAATGTATTGCAACATGCACCTAATGAGGGCCCTGGATCTATTCAAGATTGGTGCCATGAACATAACCATGAAATGTTTGTTTATCATCCAGCAGATTTTGGTATTTTACCTACGCTTGATGAAACTGATTTGTTGGTGATATTAGGAAGTCCTAATAGTCCTAACGATGAATTGGATTGGGTAGAAAATGAACGGGTGTTAATTAAGCAAATGCTTGATGCTCATAAACCAATTTTAGGTATTTGTTTTGGTAGTCAACAGATTGCTAAAACATTGGGATATCGGGTACTCGATGCACCAGCTAAAGAAGTCGGTTGGGCTCCAGTATATTTACAAAATCATACAATTACTGAACTTCCCGAAAAATTAACAGCACTTCATTGGCATCAGCAAATGAGTGAAATTCCTAAAGAAGCTAAATTATTATTTTCAAGTGATTTAGTAAAGAATCAGGGATATTTACTGGGAAATAAGGTAATTGGATTGCAATTCCATTTTGAACCTAAAGAAGACAATGTGCGAGAGATCGCTATTAATGATGGAGCATATGCATTAGAAAATAATGATTTGCATCAGACACCACAAGAAATAATTGCTCATGGTGTTCCAAAAGAAAATAAAGATGTAATGTTTCTTTTGCTTGATTACATTACTGCTTAGTAAAAAAGAGATTAGCTATGAATTTATAGCTAATCTTTTTTTATTAATATTTTTCAGCTGTTTTTACATTAAAACCAGGAATATTGCCGAACCACTTTTTAAGCAAGCGATTGTAAGTGCCATTTTTTTCTAGCTTGGTCAGAGCTAAATTAATTTGTTTATCTATTTCGGTCTGACCTTTATTTACAGCAATTCCGTATGGTTGATTGGTAAAGTTTCCGCCGACTAATTTATAACCTGAACTGTCGCGTAAAATACCAACTAAGATACCATTATCAGTTACAAAAGCATTACCTTGTCCAGCTTTTAAGGCAGCAAACGCTTGACCATAATCATCAAATTGGAGGATTTCTGCTTTTGGAGCGAACTTTTTAACTGCATCGGCAGCAGTTGTTCCTTTTACTACTAAAACTTTCTTATTATTTAGATCCTTAACATTTTTAATCTTACTATCTTTGGCAACCATAATTGACTGACCAGCAGGAAAGTAAGGCTTGCTAAAGTCAACTTGTTTTTCACGTTCAGGTGTAATGGTCATCGCCGCAATTACCGCATCTACGTTTCTATTCTTTAATAATTGAATTTTAGTATTTGCCGTTGTAGTAACAAAATTTGCTTTAGCATTTTTACCTAGCATTTCTTTGGTTAATGCTTTAGCAAGATCAATTTCAAAACCATTGATTTTGCCAGTTTTGATGCTCATTGATCCAAACAACGGCGTATCTGCCTTAACACCCCAATTGATTGTTTTAGTAGATTTCACCGTTTGGTAGACATTTTGATTTTTATTTTGTCCACAAGCTGATAGTGTAAAAAGCGCTATTCCAATTAGTAAAGTTGAAAGAAAAAATCTCTTTTTCATGGTGTCACTTCCTAACTTCCTATAATAATTTTTTATTATACCAATTTATTCTGAAAAAATGAAAATTTATCTTCTTGATGATAGTCTCTGTATATACTAATATTATTGGTATGTGTAGAGACTAAATAAGAAGGTGAAACAAATGAAAATAAGTGAGTCGGAAAAATTGAATATGGCCATAGTTCATGGGAATAGGGCCTACCAGCAGTGGGATCAAGATCATGAACTCTCAGATTATTTATCAGTAATTTTATATGAATTGCTGTTACGTAAAAAATTAACGCAAAAACAATTAGTTGGTTTAACTGATTTACCCAAACAATCCATTAATAAGGGAATAAAAATATTGCATGATTCAGGCTATCTTATTATGAGCGTGGATCCTCAAGATAAGCGAGTACGTTTTTGCGAATTGACTGCTGACGGAAATAAGTATGCTAAGCAAAAGATGCAGTCATTATTTAAGTTAGAAGAACGGACTGCTCAAAAACTTGGCTCTGAAAAGATGCAGCTTTTAACTGATTTATTAACAGAATGGGGCAATACCTTTTGGGATTTTTTTAATGAAGAAAGGAGTAATAAATGCAAGCATTCAAAATCTTAATACCGCACTTTAAGCATTACAAGAAAGATATTTTTGCAGCCCTTGTTGCAATCATCGTTTCCGCCTTTGCAACATTATATCAACCGCGTTTGCTAGAAAATATTCAACGAGCAATTATGTTGGATCAAAAAGATATCGTTGTTCGCGACGGTATCATCTTAGTTGTATTAGGCATTGTAGCCATCATTTCGGGTGTCTTCAACGTTTACTATGCCGCTAGAATCGCACAAGGAGTGACTAGTGACTTACGTGAAGAAACCTATGCTAAGATCCAGAGTTTTTCTTTTGGTAATATTGAAAACTTTTCAGCGGGATCATTGACCACGCGTTTGATCAACGATATGAATCAGATCATGAACATGTTGATGCAACTCTTTATGCAATTGCTCAGAATGCCTATTTTAATTGTGGGATCTTTTATTTTCTGTATTGTAATTATCCCACGTTTTTGGTGGGCAACTGTAATAATGGTGGCCTTGATCATTGGTTTTGGTATTTATGTTTTAAAACAAATGAACAGTTTGTTTGATAAATTTCAAAAAACAATGGATAAGATTTCGGGTCGAGCACAGGAAACTCTGCAAGGTGTACGAGTGGTGAAATCTTTTAATCAAGGTCCTCAAGAAATAAAGAAATTTAATCAGACTTCAGATCGTTTGAACAACTATAATATTGTGATTGGTTATTGGTTCTCTACGATTATGCCGGCCTTTCAACTTATTGCGTATTTAGTAATTACGCTGGTAGTTTATCTAATTGGACAAGGTATTGCAGCTCATCCAACTGATGTAGCAGTCGTCAGTCCATTTGTTAACTACATATTAACACTTCTGTGGACTATCATGATTGCCGGAATGACTATGATGCAATTTGCCAGAGGTAACATTTCCTTAGGCCGTATTAAAGAAATTTTGGATACGGAACCGGATGTTAAATTCAATGAAAATGCGTCTACTGATATATTAGGCAGTTCTGTTGAATTTGATCATGTCTCATTTACTTATCCTGATGGTGAAGATGAAACTCTAAAAGATATTTCATTTAAGATCAAGCCAGGACAAATGGTTGGTATTGTTGGTGCTACAGGTTCAGGTAAATCAACCTTGGCGCAGCTAATTGCGCGTCTTTATGATCCAACCAAAGGTGAGGTTAAAATTGGTGGCCATAACTTGAAAGATGTTAATGAAACGGCTCTGCGTAAAACTGTAACGTTTGTTTTGCAACGTGCAATTTTGTTCTCTGGCACGATCGCTTCTAATTTGCGTCAAGGAAATTCTAGAGCTAGAATGCATGAACTACAAAGAGCGGCTAATATGGCTCAAGCATCTGAGTTTATTGAGCGATATAATGATTCATTTGATCATGAGGTAGAAGAGCGGTCATCCAATTTCTCCGGTGGTCAAAAACAACGTCTTTCTATTGCACGAGGATTAGTTGCTAAAACACCAATTTTAATTTTAGATGATTCCACTTCTGCACTTGATGCAGAATCTGAAAAGAAGGTGCAACAGGCCTTAGAACATGAATTACCAGATACAACGACGTTTATTATTGCGCAAAAGATTGTGTCAGTTGTGCATGCAGACACGATTTTAGTTTTAGATGATGGTAAGCTGGTTGCTCAAGGCACTCATGCAGAATTATTGAAGACATCACCTGTTTACCAAGAAATCTTCAAGACACAAAAGGGCAAGAGAGGAGGAAAATAATGAGTGATACAAGAAAAGCTATTCACTATTTTATTAAGTATCTAAAACCATATAAAAAAGGCATTGCTATTGTAATTCTTCTATCTTTGCTATCAAGTGGTGCACAAGTAATTGCTCCAACGTTTTTAGGCCGTGCTGTGACTGATTTGACTAACTATTTAGCCGATTTAAAGAAAGACACAGCTAGTTTAAATACGTTCTATAGTGCATTATGGTCAATGCTCTTGTTCTACGTTCTAAGTCAAGTTGCAATTTTCATCGCATGGATGGTTATGTCCAAATTCAATGCAGATTCAACTAACGATATGCGTGAAAATTTATTTGCTAAGTTTCAACGTATGTTAGTGCGCTATTTTGACACGCATCAAGATGGTAAGCTACTTTCTTTATTTACTTCCGATTTGGATAATATCTTTAACGCAATGAACAACGCCATCTTTGAAATTATTTCCCAAGGAATAATGTTCATTGGGACGATTGTCATCATGTTTATGGTCAACCAACAACTTGCTTGGACTACAATTGCGACCACACCATTAATCCTGATTGTTAGTGTATTAATCATGAAAAAGGCTCGCATTTATCTTGATAAACAACAAGATGAAATCGGAGATTTGAATGGTTATATTACTGAGCAGATTAATGGTGAAAAAATCATTATTACCAATGATTTAAGAAAAGAATCTATAGAAAACTTTAAGACCTATAACAACCGAGTTCGAAATGCTATGTTTAAGGGACAATTTTACTCAGGCATTCTTTTTCCATTAATGAACGGACTAAATTTGCTTAACTTAGCCATTGTTATCGCGATGGGAGCTTGGATGATTATTTCCGGTCAAGTTAGTCAAGCAATCGGTTTGGGCTTAATTGTAACTTTTGTGGAATATTCGCAGACTTATTTCCAACCATTAACCCAAATTACTTCTATTTATTCTATGATTCAGTTGGCATTAACAGGTGCTAGAAGATTGGCAACGGTTGAAGAACAAAAAGACGAAGATGCAGTGCCAAATGGTAAAAAGATTAACGGTTTGCAAAAAGCTGTTAAATTAGAGAATGTCCATTTTGGCTATGATGAAAATAAAGAAATCTTGCATGGAGTTAACATTTCAGTAAATAAGGGTCAATCTGTTGCCGTAGTTGGACCAACCGGATCAGGAAAGACTACGATCATGAATCTGCTTAATCGTTTTTATGATGTTAACTCAGGTAAGGTAACCTTCGACGGGGTCGATGTGCGTGATATTCAGCTTGAATCGTTACGGAATAATATCGGCATTGTATTACAGGATTCTGTTTTGTTTACTGGTACAATTGCAGATAATATTCGTTACGGTAAACCAAACGCGTTGATGGATGAAGTAATTAGTGCCGCAAAACAGGCAGATATTCATGACTTCATTGAAAGTTTACCGGGTGGTTATGAAACCAAGGTGAATGATAGTAGTTCTGTCTTTTCAACAGGACAAAAGCAATTAATTTCAATTGCACGGACTATTTTGATTAATCCCGATTTCCTGATTTTGGATGAGGCTACTTCGAATGTGGATACGGTAACCGAAGAAAAGATTCAACAGGCGATGGATGCGGTAATTGCCGGTCGGACTAGCTTTGTAATTGCACATAGACTAAAGACAATCTTAAATTCTAATAAGATTGTTGTACTCAAAGATGGTAATGTAATTGAGTCAGGAAGTCATGAAGATTTATTAAAAGAAAAAGGTTTTTATTACAAACTTTATACTGACCAAATGGCATTTGATTAATGTGGTATACTGACAATAGTTGAATAAAAAAGTCACTAGGGGTGCTGAAAAGCTGAGACATACCCTTTGAACCTGAACAAGGTAATACTTGCGTTAAGGAAAGTGCGATGAAATCGATTATTTTTGTGCTCCTACTGACTGTAATAGTTAGTTAGGAGCATTTTTATGTTTACACGATCAGCAAAGTGGAATGTTAAATCAATTATTTTAGTTGCCTTAATTGGGATCATTATGGGAGTTATCTACACTTATGGTTTTAATAATGTGTATAACTTGGTTAAACTTAGCTTTTTACCGACTGGATATGCACCGGTTGTGGACAATATCTTTACTGGACTCTGGTATATGGCTGCACCACTTGCAATGTATTTTGTCCCTACGGCAGGCTCAGGTACGATTGGTGAATTATTAGCGGCAACAGTTGAGATGGCAATTGGTGGCCAATGGGGTGCTCTGACTATTTTTGAAGGGTTAATTCAGGGTGCTACAAATGAAATTGGCTTTTTTCCTAAAAAAGAACGTTATGAAAGATTTTCTTGGAAGAGCGTTTTAACAGGAGCCTTCTTTGCTAACTTAGGTGGTTTTATTCCATCATATTTCTTATTTGGATGGAGTCATTATAGTGTCAACTTGCAGATCGCAATGTTCATTGCTAGCATGATTTCAGCCCTTCTTTTTGATGGAGTACTAGTAAAATTAATTACTAATTTGTTTGATAAAACATTAAAGCCGAGAATCAAATAAGCCTTATCTAAAACGTATATACTGAATTAATAATGGGTGAGTGCTAAAATGAATATGGATATGTGTATACGTTTTCATGAAAAGAAGAGATTTTTTTGACTCGACGAACAAGTGAAGAAAAGAAAGAAGAAGCGGAAGCGATAAAAAATTGGAATCCGCGATATCGTAAAAATGTCATTATTTATGGATCTATGGTATTTTAGGCGCAGTTACTGGTATTACTAATGATGCTGCACTTTCTTACTATAAGATTGTTGCGCCACACTTAATTTCAGGACTTAATATTTTTAATGCCGCAACGGCGATTCCGATGTCTTTAATGATTGCTACTGTTCACAAATATGGTTATAGAAATATCTTATTGGTATTGCCACCAATGACTGCTATTTTTATGGCCTTAACTTGTGTGACTACCAATCAAATTATCATTATGATTGCATATACGATTTCATGGACCGCAATTGGGGTTTATGACTTAATGTATCCGTTGATGTGGACTTCATATGTACCAGAGAAGATTAGAACTAAAATGTTCTCTGTCGTTATGATTGTAAACTTGATTACTCAAACGATCTGTACTTTCTTTGGTGGAAAAGCAGTTGTTTGGTTCTTTAGTTTACTTCAAGGTACTTCATATCGGGATGCATCTATTGCATCAGGACGGCCAGAATTAATGCACGGCCAAGTATTAGCAAACTATACTAATGCTTATCGGATTTTGCTCGTTATTACCGCCGCTGTAACGATGTTAGCCTTCATTTTAGCTTTATTCATTCATAATGTACCACGAGACTATCGTTCAGAAGCAAGTGAAGAAAGCACCACACCCGCTCAAAAAGCTGCAATGTACAAAAAGTTGCTTAATAAACGAACCATTATGTGGATTGTTTATATTGCGGGTGTACAACTTGGTGCGAGATTGATCGCTGTCTATGTGCCAATCTATTTAAATAATTATTTACATATTCCACGTGACGTATCTTCTTCGGCAATTGGAGTTTATGATTTAATGTACCCACTGATGTGGACATCTTATGTTCCTAGCAAAATAAGAACGAAAATGTTTACTGTAGCTATGGTGGTTAACTTAATCGCTGAAAGTATCATGATGTTTATTGGTGGTAAAGCCGTTGTATTTATTTTTAGTAAATTACAAAGTATCAGTTATCAGACAGCTTCAAATTTGTCAGCCGATTCAAATGCAATGAAAGGGACAATGCTTTCAAATTATATTAGCGCGTATAAATGGGTAAATATTATTACAGCCGTGATTACCTTTATTGCCTTTGTTCTCGCTTTATTTATTAAAGATAAGCCAATTGATTATCGTTCAACTGAAAGTAAAGATAAAAAAGAAACATTGCAGCAGAAAATGACAACTTACAAACGACTCGTTAACTATAAAACGGTTGTCTGGGTACTTTATTTATGTGCTGTCCAATTAGGTGCTGGATTGTTTATCCAATACGTGCCAATTTATTTGAATAATATTTTACATATTCCACGGGGAATAACTTCAACTATTAATACGTTACAAACCGTTGCCATCTTTGTAGGTTACTTCTTTGCACCTTATTTGGCTAAGAAGTTAGGTTCAATTATGACGATTGCGATCAGTACAATCATTTGTGCACCATTAATGTTAGTAATGGCCAATGCCAAGATGCTCGGAACGGGTGCCGCTTTATTTGCAGTTGTAGGCACAATTTTATTCTTCCGTTCAGGCCTTGCAAATGCCTCTATGCCTGTACAACAAGAAGTACAAATGATTTTAGTAGATAAGGATATGCGTCCTGCCTTTAGTGCGGTAATTGAAATTGCATTGTCAGTTGTTGGCGTCATCGATGGATTATTTACTGAATTCTATCTTTTGAAGACGCAACAAGGTTATGCCAATGCTTATATTATTGCGGCTGCATTATATATTGTGTCAGGAATTGTATTGATTCTCGTATTTGCTAAAAAGTATAATCGGATTTTGCGTGATAGTCATGCATCTGAAGAATCCAAATAATAAAAAAATAAAAAATGGAGCTTAGCCCCATTTTTTTATTGGTTTAAAACTGATTGTAATTTAGTAGTAAGCATGTCGATTGCCACATCATTTTCTCCGCCTTCTGGCACAATGATGTCAGCGTAACGCTTAGTTGGTTCGATAAATTGATTGTACATTGGTTTTACCGTACCAAGGTATTGGTTAATGACTGAATCAAGAGAACGACCACGTTCCTTCATATCGCGTTCAAGTCGGCGAATGAAGCGAATGTCATCGTCAGTATCAACGTAGACTTTAATATCCATTAAGTTGCGGATATCTTCGTTGAAAAGAACCAAAATTCCTTCCAAAATAATGATGTCAGCTGGTTCAACGTGGATTGTCTCATCACTGCGTATGTGTTGAGTGAAGTCATAGGTTGGCATTTCAATTGGCTTACGATGAAGCAATTGATTAAGTTGTGCTTCAAGAAGAGGCATATCAAATGCATCAGGATGATCGTAATTGATTTTCATCCGTTCTTTCATTGGTACGCCGGTATTGTCCTTATAATAAGAATCTTGCGTCATGATCATAATACGATCGTGTTCGTTAATATTATTAGCAATCTCGTGGGCGATAGTTGTTTTCCCACTTCCCGATCCCCCAGCAATTCCGATAATAACAGGTTTTTCAAGTTTTCCCATCATAAACTCCTTTATTTTTCTACATATCAATAAACATTTTAAGCTATTTTCCGAATATTAACAGACCTAATTTGCTCTAAAATCAAACTTCTTTTCAAAAGTAAGGAAATTGCCTTGCATTTTTATAAAAAATACTGTTAAATATATATCAATAAATTAAAAGGCTATGAAAAAGACGAGTAGATAATCTATTCTTTGCAGTGAACTGATGGTAGTGAGAAGTCAGTAGACCCTGGATTATTGAAAAACACTTTTAGCAGCTCACCGAAATAATAATTATTAAAGTAGGTCGAGACGTTTCCGGTACGTTACCTTGCCGGTGGAGCATGATTGTGCTTCATGAGATGGTCTATTTAATAGACAATTTGGGTGGTACCGCGGAAAAAGCCTTTCGTCCCTGTAACAGGAAGACGAAGGGCTTTTTCTTTGTCTTCTAAATGAAGTTTATAATCTATACAAAATTCGTAAAATTACCAAGTTATATTTGATTTTTTGAATAAAATCGAATAGCTTTTTTGAAAATCCGAATGAATATTATTAGTGATATTATAAACGTATCATTTTGACTGGTATAGGTGTTTAGTTTTAACCATAAAAAAGGTAAAATAGTATTATTACATAACATAAAACGAAAGAAAGGGTAGAAACCATGGCAGCAATTATTGAATTTAAACATGTTGATAAATATTACGGAAAGCTTCATGCATTGAAAGATATTAACTTAAAAATTGATGAAGGCCAAGTGGTTTCAATTATTGGTCCCTCAGGTTCTGGTAAGAGTACTTTAATCAGAACAATGAATGGACTTGAACCAATTAACAGTGGTCAATTGATTGTAACAGGTTATGACTTAGCTGATAAAAAGACTGATATCAACAAGATTCGCAAGAATGTAGGAATGGTATTCCAACACTTCAATTTGTACAATAATCACACTGTGCTTGAAAATGTAATGTTGGCACCTAAGATCGTGCTTAAAAGACCTGATGATGAAAATCGTAAGGTAGCAATGGAATATCTTGAGAAAGTTGGTATGGCAGATAAGATTAATTCATACCCTCGTCATTTATCAGGTGGTCAAAAGCAGCGTGTAGCCATTGCCAGATCACTTGCAATGCACCCTAAGGCAATTTTATTTGATGAACCAACTAGTGCCTTGGACCCAGAAATGATTGAAGATGTGCTTGACGTTATGAAGTACGTTGCTGAACAAGGTATTACAATGGTCGTGGTTACTCACGAAATGGGCTTTGCTAAACAAGTAAGTAATCGTTTGATCTTCTTTGATAAGGGACAAATTTTGGAAGATCGCAAACCAGAAGAATTCTTTGCACATCCTGATACTGAACGTGCTCGTCAATTCTTAAGCAAGGTTATTTCTAAAGACTAAGGTAATTATTATGAAAAAAGCAAAAAGATTCCTTTTAATTCCGCTATTATTTTTTCTGTGTTTTGCATTAACTGCTTGCGGTAAAAGAAATAATCAAAACGTTTATCAAAAAGTAAGGGAAAATAAGCAAATAATTTGGGGCGTTAGAGCTGATACCAGATTATTTGGTTTAACTAATGTTAAAACTGGCAAGATTGAAGGCTTTGAAATTGATTTGGCACATGCCTTAACTAAGCAAATGCTAGGTAAAGATGCTACTGCCAGTTTTGTAACAACGACAGCCAATACTAGAATTCCTTTGCTTAAGAATGGAAATATCGATGCGGTTTTGGCTACAATGACCATTACGCCGGAACGTGCAAAACAAGTCGATTTTTCTAAGCCATATTTCCCAGCTGGTTCATCTTTGCTTGTTCCAGATAATAGCAAAATTAAAAGCGTTAAGGATTTAAATGGTAAAACAGTTTTGGCTGTAAAGGGAACGACGGCCGTAGATGACGTGCATAAGTTTGCGCCGAAGGCACGAGTTCTTCAATATGATGATTATGGTCAAGCAATGTCAGCTTTAAAGGCAAATCAAGGTGTAGCTTTAACTACAGATAATGGTCTGCTTGCCGGTATTGCACAAGAAAATCCAGGTTATAAATTAGTAGGTGGCGTTTATAACAATGCACCTTATGGTATAGCTGTGAATAAGGGACAAAAGGATATGGTTGATCATATTAATAAGGCCTTAGATCAGCTTGAAAAAAATGGTACTTATGACCGTTTAATTAAGAAATGGTTTGCAGGAATTCCTGGTTTTAGTCTTAAGGGGGTACTGAAATAATGTGGCAAATTATTACTAATAACTGGGGAAGTTTTTTAACAGGTTTTTGGAATACTATTTTATGTAGTATTATTGCCTTGATTTTTAGTTTGATTTTGGGTGTGTTCTTTGCTTTGCTTGAAGTTGCACCACCTAAATTTGGACGTGTAATTGCGAAGATCTATATTGCAATTTTCAGAAATATTCCATTGTTGGTTATCGTTATGATCTTCTATTTGATCGTGCCACGCTATATTGTCAAGCTGTCAGGTTTTCAAGCAGGTACGATTGGATTGACGCTTTATACTTCCGCATTTATTGCTGAAACAGTGCGTGCAGGTATTAATTCAATTGGTGATGGACAAATGGAAGGCGCTCGTTCAAACGGGATGACTTATACGCAAGCGATGCGTTATGTCATTTTGCCACAAGCAATGAAGATCGTGATTCCACCACTCGGCAACCAATTCGTAAACTTGGTTAAGAACTCTTCAGTTTTGGCCTTCGTAGCTGGTTTTGACTTGATGTATCAAGCACAATTAATCGCATTTTCAACATTTAGAACGATTGATACTTACGTCATTGTAGGACTATTTTACTTGATTTTGACATTGCCACTTAGCTACTACATGCGTCACTTAGAGAAAAAGTTAGCACAATAGGAAGGGGATAGAAAATGGAAACTTTTATTCATGCGTATTCATGGGTTGATCTCCGCTTCTTGTTGCAGGGACTTTGGGTAACGATCTATGTTTCGTTGATTTCAATTGCACTTAGTTTTGTAGTTGGTCTGATTTTGGGTCTGATTCGTTATATGAAAATCAAATATGTTTCAGCAATCGTGGGCTTTATTATCGATATTATCCGTAACTTGCCACTTTTGCTTATTATCTTCTTTAGTTACTTCGGACTTCCTCAACTGGGAATTGTAACGAATCCAACAACGGCTTCAATTGCGGCATTGGTAATCTTTGAAGGAGCAATGCTTGCAGAAATCGTTCGTTCAGGGATCGGTTCAGTTGATCCAGGACAAATGGAAGGTGCCCGCTCTAATGGTATGAGTTATGGTCAAGCGATGTACCATGTTGTGATGCCACAAGCTTTGCACAACATGATTCCAGCTCTTCTTTCACAGTTCGTATCATTGGTTAAAGATACGTCACTTGCGACAATTATCGTGTTGCCAGAACTTTTATATCATGCACAAATTATCTACAGTCAAAATACGACTTATTTAATTCCAATGTACGTCATTATTGCGATCATGTACTTTGTTGTATGTTTCTGCTTGTCAACAGTGGCCAATTACTTACAAAAGAAATATAACTAGAGCTTTATGTCTAGACCAAAAAACTAACTATGCTACTATGAGAGTAGAAGTTAGTTTTTTTGTTTGGATAAAAATTATGAATGTAAATGAACAATTAACAGATCTAGAGCGAATTGAATTAACTAAAAAATCTTATGATGAATTAAAATTGGGCGAAGAAATCGTAATTGGTAACCATCACATTGGAATTGTCTGTCGCAACGTTCATGCAGAAGATGGCATGCGTGCGTTTATCATTAGTAATCCGCATGAAGTGACAATCTTATTTAAAGGATCATACGGCATAAAGAGAGGAAATCCGCAGACTTGGAGAGATGAGTGGTTTAAAACCAATCTACCGATTTTGCGTGCGATGTTATTGCATGAAAGACGAGTTCCTAGCCAATTAAAATCTGCTAGTAAATTATTAAATGAAACGATTAGTCAGTTTAAGGGAAAACAAATTTACATATATGGTCATTCTTTAGGTGCGATTAATGCTCAATTTGCATTGGCTAATTGTCATCATCCAGAGGCAATTGGAGCTGCATACTTGTATGAGGGAACCAATATTTGGTTATTGTTTACGCCAAAAGAACGTAGGCGAGTTGCCTTAATGCGAGAGAAGATTTTTAATTATGTCGATATATATGATCCAGTTACGTTGGGAATCACTGAAACACACCACATGGTCGGTAAATTGTGTTACGTGGATAGTGAACCGATGAAGCCAATTAAACAGCATATGTGGGGCGGATATTTGTTTAATCCTGATGGCAGTGTGAAGTTGCGGGAGATTGATCAGGCATTCTTGGCAGAAGCTAGAAGTGAACATAAGTTGCTTACTAGGTCTGGAGATTTGACCGAGTTCATTGAAAAGATTAGTTCGGCTGATGAGATTAAGAAGATGGCGACTGAAAAAATTGATCGGATGGTAGAGCATTATCCGGATCATAGTAGTTTGGCTAAGTTGGCCACGTTGTTTAAGTCGGAACTTCTTAAAGATAGGGATTGAAGATCGTATTAGCTAATTTAGCAATTAAAAAAGAGGTTCCAAAATGGAGCCTCTTTTAAATTGATCAATTTATTTCTTTATTATTGCTTCCAAGAAGCGTCAAGCTTAGCCTTACCAGTCTTAATATCACTGGTCCAGTTTTGACCCTTGCTTGCCTTAGCCAAAATATTTTGCATATTTACATTAACTTGGTCATATGCAGTAATTGAGTTCTTAGTTACAGGTAAGAAGTAAAGCTTCTTTGAAGTCTTAGACAAAATTGCTGGAATCTTGCTGTTCTTAGCTTGTTGGTAAGCTGAGTCGTTCAAAGCAGCAGTGTTAACTGGCATGTAACCAGTTTGCTTTGCCCAGTAAAGTTGTGATGACTTAGAAGTTAAAAATTTAAGGTACTTGAATGCGGCAGCCTTTTGCATTGCGCTAGCCTTCTTGAACATGTAGATGTCAGTACCTTGTTGTACGTTCATTTGACTTGGACGAGCAGCTACGCCGTAAACGTACCCCTTCTTAAGACCTTGCTTAAGGTAGGCTTCGTTAGCAGTTGAACCGATGAACATGGCAACTTGACCATTGTTAAATGGAGTTGACATGTACTTTTGTGTACCAGCTTGCATGAAGTAGCCAGCCTTAACGCCGTTAGCGTAGTAGTTGATGGCTTTTATAGAATCTTTAGCAGCAAAGTTCAAGTTCTTGTTAAAGTCTTTGCCGTAATTTTCCTTCATTTGCATCATGTAGTAGTTGTTAAGTGCATCGAAGCCCATGCCACGTACCTTATGGTGACTTTCACGGTAGATCTTAGCTGATGCAGAAGCAAGTTCACTCATGTTAGTTGGAACCTTAACGCCATACTTATCAAGCAAAGTCTTGTTGTAGAAAAGCACTTCTACAGACTTGTTAAATGGCACACCGTATTGTACGCCGTTGATGTTGGCGCCGTCCCAGAGTGCCTTCTTAATACCACTGTCTTTGTATGAACCCCAACCAATTTCTTTATTATTAACGTATGGAGTTAAGTTAACCAACATCTTATTCTTAGCGGCATTGTAAAGCCAGCCTGGATAAGCTTGAGTAATGGTTGGCAAATCTTTTGGTGATTGAAGTCCTGAAACAAGCTTGGCTTGCAAGTCAGAATAGTTACCACCTTGGCTTTGCAACTTAATATGAATGTTGGGATTTTTCTTTTCAAAGTCATTAGTTAACTTCTTTAAAGCACTTTGAGAAGTACCAGTTAATGAGTACCAAAAGTTAATCGTTGTCTTCTTGCTAATCTTAGTAGGAATCTTAGAAGAACTCTTAGAACTACTATTGTTGTTTGAACAAGCACTAAGACTGGCAACTGCTAAAACGGAAGCTCCAATTAGTGCCATTTTTTTGTAAAATTTCATTTTTTCTGCCTTTCGCTTTTTTACATTTCAAAGGTAGTTTACCATAGATAAGCGTACTATTCACAGATAAAATATAATATTGTTCATAATTGACACCGAAATATAATGATTCTAATATTGAAAGTAAGTAAATATTTTTAGCAGGTGGAAAATATGGACAAAAATCCTTTAGTATATGAATATTCAATCGGTAAACGTAAGCCTTATGATTATGATTATGGTAATCGTCAGGGTAACCAAAATGCAGGTTGCCCCTTCTGTGACGTTGCACATTTAACCAATATCTATGAAAAAGATGGGGATAAAATTTGGTTAAAGAATAAATATCCAACTTTACAGGATACTGACCAAACAATTCTGATTGAATCAAGCGATCACCAAGGTGATATTTCAACTTATACACGCGAAGACAATCAAGAATTAATGAAGTTTGGACTGAAATGTTTTCAAAAGATGAATAACTCAGGCCGCTATGAAAGTGTTCTTTGGTATAAAAACTTTGGTCCTAAATCTGATGGTTCTTTAACGCATCCCCACATGCAGATCGTTGGCCTTTACCATAAAGATGGCTATCACGATATTGGACCTGACAATTTCAAAGGCTTTGAGGTTGGTCGATCTGGTTCAGTAGAAATGAATCTTTCAGCTTATCCGATTCAAGGCTATCAAGAAGTAAATATCTTAACTCAAGATAATACCAATTTAGAAACGTGGGCAGATTTAATCCAAAAAGGTGCGCAATATATGCGTTCTGTTTTGTCACACGGTGTAGATTCATACAACTTATTCTTTTATCCGATTAATGATGGCAAAGGAACTTGCTGCAAGATTATTCCACGTTTTTATGCCTCACCATATTTTGTTGGCTATAAGATCTCGCAAGTCGATGATTCCGATACTTTAAAATGGGAAGCAGAGCGACTTAAGGGCTTCGTCAATGGCGGTATTTTACATTAAAATGTCAAAAAACGCATTTGCGAGATTGAATGCGTTTTTTTGATATAATTGAAATGATTAAATACATTTCTAAGAAGGGATGCTCATGAAGAAGATTGTAGTTATAGGTTCAAGCAATGTTGATACTACATTGCACGTAAAGGACTTTCCAAAACCAGGTGAAACAATTAATGCCACAGAAATAACCTCTGCTGGTGGTGGTAAAGGTGCAAACCAAGCTATCGCTGCAGCTAAAAGTGGCGCAGAGACTTATTTTATTAATCGTGTCGGTGAAGACAGCGAAGGCGGTTATATCACCCATCAATTGAAGAGCTATGGCGTTGACACTACCTATGTTCAAACCACGATAGGAAGCAAGACCGGTCATGCTTATATCACGCTTAATGAAGCAGGACAAAATGATATCATTATTGATCATGGCGCTAACTATGAATTAACTGTAGAGGATATTCAGGCTGCTAGTGATTTGTTTAAAGATGTAGATTGTGTGATTGCTCAATTCGAGACCCCACTTGAAGCAACAATTGAGGCTTTCAAGTTGGCTAAAAAGGCAGGAAAAATCACAATTTTAAATCCTGCACCTGCTATTGATAAAATTCCGGAAGAATTGTTGCAATACACAGATATTATTACGCCAAATGAAACTGAAAGTGCCAAGATTACGGGCATCCAAATAAAGGATAATTCAACTTTGGCAACGAATGCTGAAAAGTTGCATCTTCTTGGCGTAAAAAATGTAGTAATTACGTATGGTGATAAAGGTGCCTATATCTCATCTGCAGATATTGAAACTTTGGTACCAGCTTACAAGGTTAAGGCAACTGATACCACTGGTGCAGGCGATACCTTTATTGGTTACTTGGCAAGCAATTTAAAAGCAGACTTGTCCAACTTTGAAGAAGCCGCTAAAATTGCTAGTCGTGCTTCATCAATTGCCGTTCAACGTTTAGGTGCCCAACCTTCAATTCCTACTGCCAAAGAAGTAGAAAATGCAATGGAGGACGATGAATAATGGATAAAACAGAACAAGATCGCTTGAAAAAAGAAGCTGCTGAGAAGGCAGCAAGCATGGTAAAATCTGGCATGATTTTAGGCGTAGGTACTGGTTCAACCGTTGCTTTCTTTATTGATGCTTTAGGCAAGCGCAAGGATAATGATGGCTTAAAGTTAAAAGCAATCGTTACTACCAGTAATAGAAGTAAAAAGCAACTTGAAGACTTAGGCTTTAAAGTTAGTGAATTAGCTGATGTTGATCAAGTTGATTTAACTGTTGATGGTTCTGATCGTGTTGCCGACAACTTAGACGGAATTAAGGGCGGCGGTGGTGCCTTAACCCTTGAAAAGAATGTTGCCATTAATTCTAAAAAGATTATCTGGATTGTGGATGAATCAAAACTTGTCCACAGATTAAGTGGATTTCCTTTGCCAGTTGAAGTATTGCCTATTTCTTGTGAACAAAACTTTAAGCGTTTTAAGCAAGAAGGCTTGAAGCCACAATGGCGAATGGATGGCGATAAGCGTTACATCACGCACTATGGCAACTACATTATTGATTTGGCTGCCGATCCAGTTCCAGCACCACATGGTTTAGCCGATTATCTTGACCGTACTGTAGGTGTAGTTGAACATGGTTTATTCCTTGATATGTGTGATGAGGTAATCATTGCTCATAGCGACGGCACAATTGAAGATAAGATTAAATAATAATTTTTAGCAAAAATGGTTAACTTTAACCATTTTTTATTTTGTTTTTTTAATATCTTTTGTTAAAAATATATTTTTATTGTAAACACTGGATTAATTATCTATACTAGTGAAGATTTTATTTTTAAGTGTTGTAGAGGATTAATAGACATGAATAAAATTACTAAAAAGCAAAAGATGAGTTTTGCGGGATTGTTGATCGCCATAGGTATTGTGTATGGTGATATTGGAACAAGTCCGTTATATGTAATGAAATCAATTGTGACTGAAAATGGCGGGATTGCCAACGTTAATCGAGAATTGATCGTTGGTTCAATCTCGTTAATTCTTTGGACAGTAACTTTGTTGACTACTGTCAAATATGTCATGATTGCTTTGAAGGCAACTAATCATGGCGAAGGAGGAATCTTCTCTCTTTATGCTTTAGTTAGAAAAAGAGCCAAGTGGCTGGTTATCCCGGCTCTGATTGGTGGTGCAGCTCTGCTTGCCGATGGTACTTTGACACCAGCAGTGACCGTTACCACTTCGATTGAAGGGTTAAAGAATATGCGCTTTGGTGATGTGATTCCGGTTCCTTCTCAAGAAGTTGTAATTATGATTACTATCATCATTTTGGTAATTCTATTCTCAATTCAGAGGATGGGAACCAGCGTTATTGGTAAAGCATTTGGTCCAATTATGCTGGTATGGTTTACCTTTTTAGGAGTAGTTGGCATTGTTAACTTGAGCCATGATTGGAGTCTTTTGGAAGCGATTAATCCCATTTATGCTATTCGAATTTTGTTTAGTCCAGCTAATAAAGTCGGGATCCTAATTTTGGGTTCTATCTTCTTGGCTACTACTGGTGCTGAAGCGTTATATTCGGATGTTGGACACGTAGGTAAAGCGAATATTATGGGCTCTTGGCCATATATATTTGTTTGTCTTTCATTAAACTACCTAGGCCAAGGCGCTTGGATTTTGCATAATGCTAGCTATCATGCTGGTAATGGTGACTTCAATCCATTCTTTGAAGTTGTTCCTAGCAATTTGCGTCTTTTTGCCATTGCCTTGGCTACGATCGCAGCTATCATTGCTTCCCAGGCATTGATTACTGGATCGTTTACTTTGGTCGCTGAGGCCAGCAGTTTAAAGTTTTTACCAAGAATGAATATTATTTATCCTTCAACTGAAAAAGGACAAATTTATATTCCATCAATTAACAAAATGATCTGTGTGGTAACTGTAGCAATTGTGTTCTTATTCAGAACTTCACACCACATGGAAGCAGCATATGGTTTGGCAATTACTGTCACTATGTTGATGACTACAATATTATTGTTTGAATACTTGGGTAAAAAAGGCAAACCACTTTACTTACGCGTGATCTTTTTGATTGCATTTGCTTTTATTGAAGGGATGTTCTTAATCTCCAGTTTGACTAAATTCTTACACGGCGGTTACGTAACTGTTTTAATTGCTGGCTTTATCTTGGCAATCATGTATGTTTGGTTTTATGGAAATAAGATTCGTGATAAGCGTGAAGCTAAGAATGCTTACGTTCGTTTAGACGAGTATACAGAAATGCTGACAGATTTAAGCCACTGCGAAGATTACCCTGTTTATGCCACTAATGTTGTTTATATGGCAAAGGTTAAGTATAATAAGTTCATTAAGCGTGAGATACTTTATTCAATTTTGGATAAAAGACCTAAACGTGCTAAAGCCTATTGGTTTGTTACTGTCAATGTAACAAACGAACCATATACCGCAGAATATGCAGTAAATACGTACGGTACTAAGAACGTAATCAACGTTCAGCTTTATCTAGGTTTTAGAAAGCAAACTAGCGTTAACGTCTACTTACGGCAAATTGTTCATGAATTGATTGCAGATGGTACTATTGAGGCTCAACTACAAAGATTCACTACTACTCCTGGTAGAGATGTAGGTGACTTCTCCTTCGTCATTGTTAATGATGTAATTAGTCCATTAACTAAATTGACTGGTTATGAGAAGTTTATGGTCGAGGCTAGAGTCTGGCTGCAAAATCTATCTTCTAACCCAGCTTCTTGGTTTGGTTTAGAGTATGCAGATACAGTGGTAGAACGAGTACCATTGATCTTAGGCAAGCATCAAGAAAGCTATATTAAGCGAATTAAACCTAAGAAACAAACTAAAAAGTAACTGAAAAAAGTCTAGCCAAGCTAGGCTTTTTTCAGTTAGATTAGATCGAACCACTTTTTTATTTGGTCGGTTTTTTGTTATTATAAATATACTTAATACGCTTAGAAGAGGTAGAATTTATGAATAAGAAACCTTTAATTATTAGTACAGATCCAGGAATTGACGATATTGCAGCAATGACGATCAGCCTTTTTGCTAAAGAACTTGATGTCAGAATGATCGTGCCAACCTGGGGAAATGTTCAACTTGAATATACTTTGCAAAATACTTTGAATTTAGAAAAGTTTTTGCACACCAAGGTTCCCGTAGTAGTGGGGGCTAATCAACCATTAGTTGCACCAATGATTAGTGCCGCATCAGTACATGGTAAAACTGGTATCGCTGGCTTTGATTTTGAAGAAGCAGATCGCAGTTTGGCTAAGCCAGGCCTTGCTGCAACTGTGATGGCTGAAGAAATTAAGAATAGTCCTGAAAAAGTTACTTTACTTGGAATTGGACCGTTAACTGACTATGCTTTGCTTTTTAAACAATATCCTGAAGTAAAGAAAAATATTGATCAAATCGTCATCATGGGCGGTAACATCGGTCGCGGCAATCACAGTCCACTTGCTGAATACAATATTGCGGGAGATCCTGAAGCTGCTCAAGTTGTTTTCCACAGCGGTTTACCAATTAAGGTGGCGCCGCTTGAAATCGGCAATAAGGCTCATTTAACCCAAGATCAAATGAGCAAGGTAAAGGAATGTGGTGAAGTCGGCAACATGCTTTACTCACTATTTTCACATATTCATGAGCCAGATGGTGATCCTCGTATTAAGATTTATGATCCAACGGCTGTGGGCATTTTGCTTCATCCAGAAATGTTTACCTTGAAAAAGGCTAACGTAGAGATTGAATTGCGCGGTCAATTTACATATGGTGCAAGTGTAATTAACTTTATGGATCAAGAACATGCTAATGCAGAAATTGCAACAGATGTAGATCTAGAGCAATTTTCAAAGTGGTTTATTGATAGTATTAAAAATTCTGATCAAGGAAGAGAATAATGGCAGATTACGTTTATCGGACAGTAATGCAGGATATTAAACAAAATATTTTAAATAATAAATATAATGGGATGCGGATTCCCGATGAGCGTAGTTTAGCTAAGCATTATGACGTTAGTCGTTCATCGATGAAACGAGCCCTAGAATTATTGGCCCAACAAGGGATCGTTTTTAAAAAGCGAGGTAGTGGCACGTTTATTAATCCACTGTATTTGAAAAATCAGGCGATGTTTCGTTATGACGGCTCGAACTTGGGAATCACTGATAGTTTTAAGGTACCTGGTAAAAAGCAGCAAATAAAACTGTTAGATTTTCAGGTGATTAAAGCTAACAAAGAAATTGCGGAAGACTTATTTTTAAATGAAAATGCTTTTGTTTATGAATTCAAGCGCCTGCGTTTACTCGATGAACAGCCATTTTTGATTGAAACAGGTTATTTACCTATTAAAATTATGCCGGAATTGAAGCCTGAAACGTTGCAGAGCTCTTTATTTAATTATTTGGAAGATGAACAAAGCAAAACCGTAACTAAGGCATTTTTGAATATTACAGTTGAGCCCTCGAATGCTGAAGATCAAAAGCAGATGCATTTAAAAGAAAATGAGCCAGTTGGTGTTATGGAAGGTATTTTCTTTTTAGATGATGGAACGCCGTTTGAAGTGTCAAACATGCGAGTTCATTATCACTACATGAATTTCAATACTTTTGTTAATTTGGGGAAATAGAAATATTATATGAAGCAGCCATTTAATGACTGCTCTTTTTTTGGCTAGCGTAAATATGATATAATATTAGTGGGAAATCCCACAGAAAGAGAGGGCTTAATTATGCAAGTCGTCAATAATTACATTGCTCATACAGATAGTAAAAAGAGAATAACATTACGTAAATCTAAATTTAAATATTATGATGTTAAGGAATATGATAATGGATGTTTAGTTTTAGAACCTAGAGAATTGGTTAAGCCAAAAGATGTTTCAAATAAGGCTCTGGAAGTAATGGATGAATCTATTGCTAACTTTGAGAAAGGAAAAGTGTCTGCTCCAGTAGACTTATCAGATTTTTAGAATGCGGTTTAAAATCAAAATGGGTATTTCCCAGATGGCTGAATTATGGCAGGAATTACAGGTAAGTTATCGGAATGGTTCAATTAGTAAAAAAGATACAGTTTTATACAAAAAATAGGGAAAAGCATTAAAATCGCTATCTGAAGATCCTCAATATCCTGGATTACGTACTCATGAAATATCTTCTTTATCAGCTAGATACGGCATGAAAGTTTGGCAGTCTTATTTAGAAAATAATAATAGTGAAGCTCGGCGAATGTTTTGGGTTTACGGCCCTAATCGAAGAGATATTACTATCATCGGATTAGATCCCCATCCAGAAAGTAGAAAAAATGGTGCATATAATAGAGTAGAATTGTCTAATTTGCCAAAATAATGTATTATTAGATAGTTAAAAGGTGCATAAGTGCGAAGAAAAAATAGGACTTTTATTGTGAAAGTCCTATTTTCTTTTTACTCATTCAAATATTTATCTAGCACTTGCAAAACACCATCATCATTATTGCTTGGTGCAATATATTTAGCGACTTTTTTAAGTGCAGGTTCAGCATTTTCCATAGCATAGCTATAGTCGGCGAGTTCCAGCATTTCTTTGTCGTTCATGCCATCGCCAAACGCAATTAATTCACTAGGCTTAGCATCGAAGTAACGTAAAAAGTATTTTAACGCGATACCCTTGTTGACGCTATAAGGAACGATATCCATTAGCCCGAATCCACTTGAAGTACAGTGGATTTTTTCTGCGTGGTGGGCATTGAATTCCTTTTCTAATTCTGCTGAAAAATCATATCGATAACTCAAAGTTAGTTTAGTAATTTGATCATGAGGACTTACGGCGGTCATTAAGTCGGGTACTTCCACACGATCAGGATAGTAGAAGTTCATTGTTTGCTTAAAGGCAGGGGATGCATCCATCGTTGTATATGAGCTATTGATGCCAGTGACGATGACGGAACTCTCAGGATAATGAATTTGAATAAATTCTAGTAATTCCATTGTAGTTTTGTGAGTTAATAGGTGAGTGCTGATAATGTTGTCATCTTGAATAAGAAGTGAGCCATTGTCGGCAATCATGTCAATTCTATCTAAAAATCCAGTGAAATCTTTTCTCAAACGAGAATATGGTCGACCACTTGAAACAATAAAGTGGGCTTTATTTTCATGAATTTGATCTAAAATTCGGTCAAATCTTTTATGATCAAAAGTCTGATTATCACGCATGAATGTACCATCCATGTCTACGGCAATAACTTTAAAAGGTAATTTGCTCATGTAATTTGTCCTCTTTTTATAAAATCTATATCTTTTCTATTTATTTACTATTATAAAGCAAAAAGCCGAGTAAATGTTTTACCCGGCTTTTTGGAGTTCATTTTTTTGATCTAGAGCAGATACACTGTTCACTTTAGATCTTAACAAATTGTTCTGCTGAATCAATTGGACTTAAATAAACGTAAGAAAGATTTAAATATTTTGTTTTTTCTATTAAGTTTTTCATTATTTTTTCTTGATCAGGGGTTAAATGTAAATGATTCAATGCTACCTTGGCTTGAATATACATTACTAACTTACTTGTATATTCAAGTGGATGGTCATTACTATCGAATTTGTTAATAACCAGTCCAATAGCATCGCGAATAGGACGATAGCGTCCAATATTCATTTCATTATAAATATTGCTGAAAAAACTATTATAGAAATTTTTTAAATCTTGATAGACCTCTTTGGTATCTGAGTTATGTTTAAAAATGCCGAACATCATAATCACTCCTTTAAAACCGGTAGGATTTGTGTTTTAGGATTAAACCAACTTCTCTGCTCATTGGTTAAAGGAGTATCTGTTATTAAGACATCCACCTTGTCCAATGGAGCAGACATATATGGAGAAGATGAATCGTTAGTGAATTTATATTTTTCTGCTACTAAAACAACTTGATTAGCGCGTGCAATTGCCGTACGTACAACTTCTGCGTCTTCCATTTTTGGCGCATATACACCATCTGGTCTAATACGAGAAGCGCCAATGAAAGCTGTATTGAAATGAATCTTACAAATTGTTTCAAGAGCGACTTTTGAGTAAATGTAGCGCTGCGACTTGTTGATTAATCCGCCTAGCAATCTAACAGAAGGGACTTCGGTTGTTAACATGCTTAAAGCATTGTCGATTGAATTAGTAACTACTTGCATATCGATACCGTTAAGCATGGGACAAAGTTGTTTTAGAATTGTTGAAGAACCAATAAAATCACATTGACCAGGATGAACGAATCGTTTAGCTTTTTTTGCCATTTTCAATTTAATTGGTGATTGAACTTCATTTCTAGTTAAAAAATCAGGTACGCTATTTTGATTGACCTCCATCAGCCCGCCGTGTACTCGGATTGCCTGTCCAGTTGTCGTTAAATGAATTACATCACGACGTGCAGTATCAAAAGATACATTAAAATATTGGGCAATTATTCTAGTTGAAAGATGATGTTTTTCTTTCAATAGCTTTTTGATTTGAATTAATCGTTCTTCTTGAGACATTTTTCTCTCTCCATGAATTAGTCTAGCATTTTTACAGGTAGCCGTATTTGTTTGATCAGCATTTTGCATTTATTTATCAGTACTTTTAAGTATATCAAAACATAAACACTTATATTTCATTATAAAAAACTGATTAGTTCAAGGATAAGGCTATTCTGATTTAAATCTAAAGACTTATTTAAATTGGTAGGATCCAATTATAAAAATGATTGACTTTTCATCAGTGATTGGTATGATATAGGTATAAAGAAAAGGATTACAAAACAGAGCGCTTAAACTTGCTCAAAGGAGGAAAAATGACGAATTACGATTCAAAAGAATACTTAAAGAGCGTCGATGCTTACTGGCGTGCTGCAAATTACTTATCTGTTGGACAACTCTTCTTAATGAAGAATCCATTGTTAAAGCATAAGTTGATTGCTGAAGACGTAAAGCCAAAGCCTATTGGTCACTGGGGTACTATTGCTCCACAAAACTTTATTTATGCACACTTGAACCGTGTACTTAAGAAGTATGACTTGGATATGTTCTACATTGAAGGCTCAGGTCACGGTGGCCAAGTAATGGTTTCAAACTCATACCTTGATGGTTCATATACTGAACGTTATCCAGAAATTACCCAAGATGAAAAAGGTATGGCTAAATTATTCAAGCGTTTCAGTTTCCCAGGCGGTGTTGCCTCTCACGCTGCTCCTGAAACTCCAGGTTCAATCCATGAAGGTGGGGAATTAGGATACGCTTTATCTCACGGTGTTGGTGCAGTTTTAGATAATCCAGATGTAATTGCTGCTGTTGAAATCGGTGACGGTGAAGCTGAAACTGGCCCGCTTGCAGCAAGTTGGTTCAGTGACAAGTTCATCAACCCAATTAAAGATGGTGCTGTTTTACCGATCCTTCAAATCAATGGCTTCAAGATTTCTAACCCAACTATCGTTTCACGCATGAGTGATGAAGAATTAACCGAATACTTCCGTGGTATGGGTTGGGATCCACACTTTGTTTCAGTATTTAAGGGTGGCCGTTTCGATGGTGAAAAGGATCCAATGCAAGTCCACGAAGAAATGGCTAAGACCATGGACGAAGTAATCGAAGAAATCAAGGCCATTCAAAAGCATGCTCGTGAAAATAACGATGCAAGTTTGCCACACTGGCCATTGATCATCTTCCAATGCCCAAAGGGTTGGACTGGTCCAAAGAAGGATCTTGATGGTAACCCAATTGAAAACTCATTTAGAGCACACCAAATTCCAATTCCTGTCTCACAAGGTGATATGAAGCATGCCGACATGTTGACTGATTGGCTTGAAAGCTACAAGCCTGAAGAATTATTCAACGAAGATGGTTCACCTAAGGAAATTGTTACTGAAAACACTGCTGAAGGCGACCACCGTATGGCAATGAACCCAATCACTAATGGTGGTAAGGATCCTAAGCGCTTGAACTTGCCAGACTACCGCGACTTTGCTCTTAAGTTTGACAAGCCAGGTTCAATGGAAGCTCAAGACATGGTTGAATGGGCTAAATACTTAGATGAAGTTGCTAAGCTTAACCCAACCACTTTCCGCGGCTTTGGTCCTGATGAATCTAAGTCAAACCGTTTGTTCCAACTTTTGGATAACCAAAAGCGTCAATGGGAACCAGAAATCCACGAACCAAATGATGAAAACATGGCTCCAAGTGGTCGTGTGATCGATTCACAATTATCAGAACACCAAGATGAAGGCTTCCTTGAAGGCTACGTATTAACTGGTCGTCATGGCTTTTTCGCAACTTACGAAGCATTTGGTCGTGTAGTAGACTCAATGCTTACACAACACATGAAGTGGCTTAGAAAAGCTAAGGAACAATACTGGCGTCATGATTACCCATCACTTAACTTTGTTGCTACCTCAACTGTGTTCCAACAAGACCACAACGGTTACACTCATCAAGATCCAGGTATTTTGACTCACTTATACGAAAAGAATCGTCCAGATTTGATTCATGAATACTTGCCATCAGATACTAACACTTTGCTTGCTGTTGGTGACAAGGCCTTTAAGGATCGTGAATGCATCAACGTTTTGGTAACTTCAAAGCAACCTCGTCCGCAATGGTTCTCAATTGAAGAAGCTCAAAAGTTGGTTGACAAGGGCTTAGGCTACATTGACTGGGCTTCAACTGATAAGGGTGCAAAGCCAGATGTTGTCTTTGCTTCAACTGAAACTGAACCAACTATCGAAACTTTGGCAGCCATTGACATTTTGCACGACAAGTTCCCAGATCTTAAGATCCGTTACATCAACGTTGTCGACGTGATGAAGTTAATGTCACCAAAGGACAACAAGAATGCTATTTCTGATGAAGAATTTGACCGCTTATTCCCAAAGGATGTTCCAGTAATCTTTGCATGGCATGGCTACAAGAGCATGATGCAATCAATCTGGTTCGACCGTAAGCGTTACAACGTTCACATCCACTGCTACGAAGAAAATGGTGACATTACCACTCCATTTGACATGCGTGTCTTGAATCACCTTGACAGATTCGACCTTGCAAAGGACGCTGTTGAAAGCGTTGCTAAGTTAAAGGGTAAGAACGCTGACTTCATTAGTCACATGGATGATTTACTTGAAAAGCACCACCAATACATTCGTGATAATGGTAAGGATATGCCAGAAGTTACCGAATGGAAATGGAAGGGCTTGAAGTAATTTCTAAATAAGAATAAATTAGACCTATGTCGAAAAACATAGGTCTTTTTTGTAGGGGTAGATATGAAATCAGGTTTAGTACTAGAAAGCGGAGCCATGCGTGGACTTTTCACCGCGGGTGTGCTCGACGTCTTAATGGAAAATAATATAAGTTTTGATAGTGCAATTGGCGTTTCGGCGGGTGCAGCGTTTGGCGTTAATATGAAGTCAGAGCAGATCGGACGAGTATTGCGTTATAATCTGCGTTTTACGGGTAAGCCGTATTACGCTAGTTGGAAGTCATGGCGCAGATCAGGCAATTTATATGCCGCTAACTTTTGTTATCACGTTTTACCAGATAAGTTAGATGTGTTTGATAAAAAGACTTTTATGGCTAATCCAATGGACTTTTGGTGCGTGGCAACGGATGCCGCAACAGGTGAGCCGGTTTACCATAAGTTGAGGGATGCGGGGTATGTAGATTTAGAATGGATCAGAGCATCATCATCCATTCCATTTTTTGCCCATCCTGTAGCTATTGGCGGTCATTATTACTTTGATGGCGGCGTTTCAGACTCGATTCCATATGGCTTTTTGAAGAAAAATAATTTTGATAAAAAGATCGTGATTACAACGCAGCCTAAGGAGTACAGAAAGAAGCAAAGCAAGCTTTTTCCGGTTGAAAGGGTATTATTGCGTGAGTATCCAGCTGTGCTTGATAAATTGGCTACAAGAGCGGAAGACTATAACGCCGTGTTAGATAATATTGAAGCGGATGAAAATACTGGAGAAACTTTCGTCATTAGACCGCCAGAGGCATTAAATATTGGAACGCTTGAGCAAGACAAGAATGAAATTAAGCGTGTCTATTATGTGGGACGGCAAGAGGCAGAAAAAGTTTTGCCAGGCTTAATTAATTATTTGAATAATTAGAAATAGGAAAATGAATTAGCTTTAAGCAGCTATGTAGATTTAGATGATGAGAATGCAAGGAAAAGAAATAGCTGGAAGATGCTAGTCAGCTTTGTGGTGTTAACGGTAATATATGCGTTATGGCCGCTAGTATCGCATTTATCAAGGCTCTGGTATATCAAGGATTTATTGATAATTGTATTAACCCTAGTTTTAGCATCGTTATTGCTGCATTTGTGTCGTACCACTAAAGTATTACAAACAAGAATGCAGTCTGGAAAAGCACAAAAAATTTGGAGCTGGATTTTATTGATAGTGGGTGTGCCATATATCATTTCGATTCTGCTGGCGCCTATTATGCAAATTACTCATATGGCGATCAATAAAATTATTTCGATGTTTGTGATAGCGTTGATGGCAGGGGTAATCGAAGAATTGCTGTTTCGCGGCTTGCTTTTTAATAGCTTATTAAGCTTCTTTTATCACAACAAGAATCGGTTCTTGATAGCTGGGTTGATCAGTTCAATCTTATTTGGCTGTATGCACTTAATTAACTTAACGCACCAACCGTTACAATCTACTGTTGGCCAAGTCATCTTCGCTTTTACTACCGGAATAATTTTGATATATTTGCGCTTATTATCGAATAATATCGTTTGGTGTATGGTATTACACTTCTTCATCGACTTTAAACCTGTGATTCTTACTTCTAATACAGGCTCGCATAACATTTCACTTGTCAAAGTCTTCTTAGCAGTTTTGCCATTAATGATCTTGGCAATAATTTGTCTTTGGTTGTTTAATCGGCATTATGTGCAAACAAATAAATAGAATTAATAATCACTATCATTTCGGTAGTGATTATTTTTTGCCCAAATTTGATTGAAAAATAACCGAATTTGAATCAGTACAATTATACCTTTGCAAATAATGCTAAAGTGAAGAGTAATAAATAGTAGGAGGAAAAGGGAAATAAATATTTCATCATACGATCTAGGTTATTACACAGGAGCGGTAGTTCTTGTAGTACTAGAGCTAATACTTTTTTACGCTATTACTAATGTCAAATTTAAAAAGCGAGATTTAATATTTGCATTGGTCGTTTTTATTTGCAATCAAGTAATTGCAGAGTATATCCCAGAATGGAGCAATATTATCAGTCCCGTTACAACTATTGCTCTTTATTACTGTTACTTTTACAAACGAGCAGGTAAGTTGTTAACTGTTGCAGCAATTACCTTAATTCACTCGGTTTTAATCTTAACTTATTAATGAGCAATTATGTTTTTTCCTATTTGCCAATAATTTTTGCTTTCTTGTTTTATCCGGTAGTTTTAACTATTTTGTATCTAATTTTGAAAAAATGGCGTTATCAGATTCATCAATTTTTAACTAATGAAAATCGCCGGATTGCTGACTGGCTAGTAGTCTATCTTTATGCTTGCGCATTAATTGTCAATATTATGCGAGTGCCAGAAATCAAATTACCAGCTGAAATTTTTGGGATTTTGATCATGGAAATGCAGTCTCTATTTATTGTGGCGGTCTATATTGCAAGTGTACAGCTACAGAAAAAATTGTTAAAAAAGTAGGAACAGCGCAACTTTAAGCTCTATTTATATGATTTAGAAGATAGTGAAGATCGTTTGCGCAGATTTAAGCATGATTATTTGAATTTACTAGCAACGATGCGGACAGTAGCTGTGAATAATCATGATCAAAAATTAGTTCAAGAATTGGCACAATATACGGAAAAACAGATTAATGATGAAAATAGTTGGCATTTTAAAAATTTGAATCACTTACATAATGATGCACTTAAAAGTTTGGTTGTGAATAAATTAGCCCAAGCTAATGAATTAGGAATCAAGTATTCTTTTGAATGCGAAAAAGAGATTAAAGTTTTACCTAAAAACGTGAAATTGTTTGATTTAGTGCGGATTATTGGCATCGCCTTTGATAATGCTATTGAAGAAAGCGAGCAATTAGCTAATGTTCAAGCAATAAATGATCAATATGACAACATGTTTATTGAATATAGTGAAAAAGATAATTGGTTTAATTTTACTATGGTAATTGACTAGGAATAGAAATGAAATATAAAGTGATTATTTGTGATGATGATCTTGCGCAAGCAAGTAATTTAGCTTTGAAATTGGGAATTGCGGCAATGATGCAGCCCGAAGAAGTTGAACTTGAAATCGGTACGACTGCTCAAAATGCAAATGAGGTCTTGAACTATCTAAATGAACATCACTTAGACGGCGGAATCTATTTTTTAGATATTGAATTAGGCGATAACCAGGACGATATAAACGGTGTGGATCTAGCTGAAGAAATTAAAAAGTTAGATCAGCGAGCACAAATTGTTTTTGTAACTGCTTATGACGAATACATGGAGTTGACCTATCAACGGCGTATCGGGTCGATTGACTATATCAACAAAAGTAATTCTGATTTGCAGCAGCGATTGAATGAGACGGTACGGGATGCTGTAAATAATTTAGCTAAGGCTAATTTTAGCAAGAAGATGACGTTTTCTTATCGTTTAGGCAGGATCATTCGCAACGTTAATATTGATGATATCTATTATATTTCAACAACCAGGGCACCACACAAGCTGTGTTTGGTGCGTAATGATGGCACTGCCGAGTTTGCAGGCGATATTAAGAACATTGATCAGCAAAATGAGTTTTTAAAGAAAGTATCACAATCATATTTGGTAAATCCGAAAAATATTGCACAAATCAATTTAAAGAAAAATGAGATTGGCTTTCCTAATGGGGATGTAATCAAGTTTTCTCGTCGCTTTACCTATGTGATGAAAGGTATGATAAACACTTATAATTTGAAACAAAATAGTTACCGAATTTGACTAAAAATTAACCGGATTTGAAGTTATATTTCTGCCTTTACTAGAAAGCTAGATAATAATCTTGAGATAAAGGAGAAAGAAAATTAACTTAAGAAAGTGGAATATTTACTTCAGATGGGAAATAGCTATCGTCATCCTACTTTGGTGGGGGATGGCAATTTTCAATATTGTTAAAGTACATCTAGCTACAGCAGGACTATGTATTGTGGTTAGTATTTTACCAGTGCTGGTTTTAGCTTTTAATTGGTTAAAAAAGAAGTCAGCAGTCACTCGCTGGTTAACAATTATAATCATGCCTGCAATTTTATCAGTGACGTGGTACATACTTTTTCACAATATTTTGTGTTATGTCAGTTTTAAATTAGGCATTATCGTTTTATTTGGACTTATTTTGCTAGTAATGGACTTACCAGTCGCAGTGGTAGCGATAGGGCAAGTGCAAAATTGGTTTGGCCGCTTAATTGCAGCTTGCTACTTTGACATGGTGCTCTTGTCATCGACAGCGATTGAATTAAAGCCGCAAGGGATTAACGTCTTGATTTCTTCCGGTTTGATGGCTGGAGTAGCTGCATTTTTAGCAGCAATGCTGATTGCAAAATGTTGGGGCTTTAGCTTCAATCCTGATTTAAAATGGCAGAAGTCTAGTAACTGGTCGAATGTGACATTTATCTTATTACTTCTATTCTGTATTGTCTTTGCCTTCTGGGCAGAGTTTTGCGGAAAAGGAAATAATCTAGTAGAGATCTTATTCAAACCAGATTTTGGTCCGTTGAAACCAACTTGGGCATCGTTTTGTAGAGCCTTAGAAGAAGAAACCAACCGCTATTTGACGATCTTAGCTTTGATAGTTGGCTTTGCTAACAGTAAATATCGAGTTCAGATCACTGTGATTGTTAGTGCGGTTGTCTTTGGCTTGTTGCATTTTACTAATTTAGGCGGTCAGGATTTTGCGGCGATCTTGAACCAAGTAATCTATGCCGCAGCGTTGGGCTTAGTTCTAGCTATCTTATATTTATATACTGGCAAATTGTGGTTACCGATGGTGTATCACTTTGGCGTTGATTTTTTGAATTATGCAGTTAATGGTGGAATTAAAGCGCAGGTTTGGTCAGGCACTCTTAGTGATTGAGTCAGCTCGCTTGTTTCAATTGTAGTTCCAGTAGCTATTGCGATTTGGATGATGACGGGCAAGAGAAAATTAGTCATAGATGAAAATATTGAGTGCTTGTTAGGCTAGAATAATATAAAAAAACAGGATTTAGCATATGCTAAGTCCTGTTTTTTCGTTTATAAGAATTTTTCAAAAGCCTTACTAATACCATCTTCATCATTTGAAGCAGTAACATAATCGGAGTGTTCTTTAGCGACTGGACTGCCGTTACCCATGCAGACCGCTGTTCCTGCAAATTCAAACATCGTTAAGTCGTTACGCTCATCACCAATTGCCATTACTTCATCTGGCTTAATTCCTAATTTTTCAGTTAATTCCTTTAAGCCGTTACCTTTGCTGACGCCAGGATGCAATAATTCAAGAAAACATGAATCAGCGCGAACTACATATAAATCCTTTTCAAATTCTTGGCTAATTTTTTCTTCCCATTGATCAATTAATTGTTCTTTGCCTACAAAGCATCCCTTAGCTATTTCAAAATCAGCAGGCAATTCATCCGGCTGGCGAATATATAATGTAGCAGAATTTTCGTAAGCTTGTGTGTAGATCATCAAATCAACGTCATGATCTCCAGTAATGATCTTTGAATCAGGAGATACGACATTGAATGGAATGTGATGTTTCTTACCGAAATCGTACATTTTGCGATAAAACTTGTTTGAAACCAAATCTTCAGTCATAACTTGACCATCTGCAGTTATAGTAATTGCACCATTTAGAGTGATTGCATATTGATCAGGCCCAACTATGCCTAATTCATCCATAAAATGTTTTAAACCTGCGATAGGACGACCAGAGCATAATGCGACTTTAATTCCTTGATCTAATGCTTTTTTAACTGCTTCTTTCGTGCTAGGTAAGATTTTACCGTTTGAATCAAGCAAAGTTCCATCTGTATCTAATGCAATAAATTTAATTGCCATAAAGAGCTCCTTATTTTTGGTAATCGCTTTCATTATACCTAAACATGAAGCGTATGAAAATGAAATATTTTGCATACATTTAATATATATAAATAATAAAATAAACAGCATATTTCTTGACACACTAAATTGGCATGTAAACTTTTTACTTGAACATACGCTATAAAAGGCACAAAAATATTTCATTTGATTAAATATGCTAAAAAAATATCTGAAATATATTTCAGGCGATGAAATATTATTTTAATACCTTGAAACAGCTTTTCAGCTTTTTTAAAAACGCTTACACAAAAGAAAAACTATGGTATAAATAAGAATGTAAGCTAGCTGCTGAGATAGAGATAAATCTGAATTTGATATCACTTAGATTTTCTATCTTAATCAATTATCTAGAGGAGAAATATTTAGATAAGATCTAGTTGTATGAGCACCTTGCAACTAGTTAGATTTGGTGAAATAGATTAGGTGTAATACAAGAAACAATTGATTTAGTTTGATTCTTTCTTTCAGGGGTAAATTATTATGATGCAAAAGTTTCAGCGGTTTGGGGCCGCAATGTTCGTCCCAGTTATGCTGTTCTCGTTTGCGGGTATTGTTGTAGCTCTAGGAAGCTTATTCAATAACCCAACTCTGTTTGGCTCAATTGCTAATCCAGGGACGGCATGGAACTCAGTTTGGGACACAATTTCAGCTGGTGGTTGGACAGTCTTCAACCAAGAGGGTATTTTGTTTACTGTAGGTTTGCCTATCGGTTTAGCTAATAAGGCTAGAGGTAGAGCAGCCATGGAAGCAGTTATTGCTTACTTGACTTACAACTACTTCATCGGTGCAATGCTTACCCACTGGGGTGCAGCATTTGGCATTCCTAACTTTGACAAGATTCAAATTGTTGCTAACGCTACTAACCACGGTTTAACTAACATTGCTGGTATCAAGACTCTTGACACTAGTATCTTAGGTGCCTTGGTTGTTGCTTTGATCGTTGTATGGTTACACAACAAGTACTTCGACAAGAAGTTGCCTGACTGGCTTGGTACTTTCCAAGGTTCAACTTATGTCTACGCTTTAGCATTCTTTGTAATGATTCCTTTAGCACTCATTACTTGCTGGGGCTGGCCAAAAGTTCAATTGGGTATCACCAGCATGCAACACTTCATCGTAGATAGTGGATTTATCGGTGTTTGGATTTACCAATTCTTGAACCGTGTATTGATTCCTACTGGTCTTCACCACTTGGTATACATTCCATTCCAATTCGGTCCAGCCGTTGTTGCCGGCGGTTTGCAACCATACTGGTTGAAACACCTTGCTGAATACGCTGCAAGTACTAAACCACTTTCACAAATCGCTTCAGTTGAAGGATTCCAACTTTACGGTAACGAAAAGGTATTCTTAGTACCATTTATCTGTCTTGCCTTCTACGCAACTGCTAAGAAGAACAAGAAGAAGCAAACTTCAGCTTTGCTTATCCCAGCTGCTTTAACCTCAGTATTAGCTGGTATTACTGAACCTATCGACTTTACTTACTTGTTCGCAGCTCCTGTACTTTGGGTAATTTACTCAGTATTGTCAGCTACTATGAACACTGTAATGTGGGCCTTTGGTTTAAGAGGTTTCATGTCAGACGGTGCCATTGGTATTGCATCAATGAACTGGTTACCACTTTGGGAAAACCACTGGCATACATATGTAATGCAATTTATCGTTGGTATTATCTTCGGTATTATTACTTACTTCGTATTTAAGATCATGATTGAGAAGTTTAACTACATCACTCCAGGTCGTGAAGCTGATGATGAAGACGTTAAACTTATCAACAAGAAAGAATACAAGCAAAAGATGGCTGCTAAAGCAGCAGGTAAGGATGCAAACGACCCTTACATCGCAAGAGCTACTGCATACCTTGACTTATTAGGTGGTGCTTCAAACATTACTGAATTGTCATCATGTGCTACTAGATTACGTGTATCTGTTGCTGATCCAAGCAAGGTTGCTCCAGACTCACAATTTAAGGCCAACAAGGCCGTTAACGTTGTTCACCACGGTAAAGCATTACAAGTTATTGTTGGTCTTGACGTTCCTCAAGTTTTGGACGAAATGACTCAATTGATGCAACAAAGCGGCAGTGACGCTAAGGTTTCAACTGAACAAGATAATCCATACATTGAGAGAGCTACAGGTATCGTTGACCTTCTTGGTGGTGGCGAAAACATTAAGGATGTAATTGCTTGCTCAACTAGAGTAAGAACTCACGTCTTTGACACTAAGAAAGTTGCTCCAGATTCTGAATTCAAGAAGATCGCAGATTCATATGAAGTTCAACACAAGGACAACAACGAAATTGACATTGTTGTTGGATTGGATGCCGATCAAGTTGTTGATCAGATGAAACAATTATTATAACTGTAAGCGCTTGTGGTATTATTAATATATAAATTATATATTGATAAGGACACAGGTAAATATGGCAAATTTAAGATCGATGGTCTATGAAAATAGTAATAAACTAAACGATTCTGAAAAACAGATAATTCAATTTGTTTTAAATAATCCGAAAGACTGTAGTAAGTTAAGCCTTGCAAGATTAGCGAAGAAGCTCTATGTATCTGAATCAGCAATATTTCGTTTATGTAAAAAGTTAGGCTTAACTGGCTACAGCGAATTGAAATTTGATTTAGCAGAATTGGCTGAATCAAAGCAAAAGCCAATCAAAATTGAAAATAATTTTGCAAGAGAACTCAGTCGAGTAAATGATGACGTTTTGAAGTATTTTAAGCAACGTGATTTTGATAGCTTATATCATGATCTAGACGATGCTAGTACAGTCTACATCTATTCAACTGGTTGGCAGCAGGAGCTGATTGCACAGTATCTAGCTCACGAACTATTTATAGTTGGCAAGCATGCAACAGTTTTACCGTCAGCTCTTGATGAATTAAAGGCGGTTAGCCGCTTTGCTAAAAAAGGCGATATCTTATTCGTAATTTCATTTACGGGTGATAATGAGACAATTAATGAGGAAATTACCAAGCTTGAATTGGTAAATGATAAATTTAGATATGTTTCATTTACTAATATGAAACAGAATAAATTAGCTTCAATTGTTCAGCATAATATTTATTTCCCAACAATTGCCTTTACTGATGATGCCGATTATAAGAGTGGCAAAGTAGCCTTTACTCCAGCATATTATTTGATTGATTTGCTTGTTAGTGAATATGTGGCTTGGCAACAGAGCCAAGGAGAGGATATAGAAGTCAATGTGGGCAATTAGTAAACAAAAAGTTGAAAACTTTTTTGATCGAATGACCAGAAGCATGAATTTGGATACTAAAAAGATTCTTACTTGGTATTCGTACATCCTATTCATTGCTCCGCTGTTATTCTGGGCATTGATAGCGTTACGTAGCGGTGCGTCGGATCAATCGATCAAAATGATCGTTATTAAGCAGCCAGCTGTGGCAATCGTTACTATTATTGCAATCGTTGACTTTGTTCTCGGCTACTATTTGCTGCTAAATAAAAAGCAATTTTTGATTAATCGACAAACTTATCGCTTTTTGATGGTAAGTCAACTCATTGGTCAAATTTTGGTTGGCAACTTGCTCTGTGGTGTTTTAGCCATCTTGGGAATGTATAAAGCCAAAACTTTAAAAAAGACACAAGATAATATTAGTCCAGTAGTAATTGCTATCTCACTGGTAGCGGCCGTTTTATCGGTACTATGCTTTATGTTGATATTGTTACTTGAATTTTAGAAATCTAGAGGTTTAAATTATGTTTAATTTCTTTAAGAAGAATAAAGGTATGGAAGTAGATGCAGTGGTTGATGGCGACATTATGCCAATTACTGATGTAAAAGATGATGTTTTCTCAACCAAGATGCTGGGTGATGGTTTTGCAATTAAACCACAAGATAATCAAATTTATGCACCAGTTGACGGTACTATTTCTACACTCTTTCCAACTAAACACGCCATTGGAATCAAGACAAATAATGGATTAGAAATCTTAATTCACTTAGGTCTTGATACAGTTGAATTAAAAGGTGCTCCGTTTACAGTTAGTGTTAACCAAGGCGATAAAGTTGAAAAGGGTCAGCCTTTAGCCACAATGGATTTCCAAA
The DNA here is from genome assembly GCF_016742815.1 of Lactobacillus sp. A27. Classification (NCBI taxonomy): domain Bacteria; kingdom Bacillati; phylum Bacillota; class Bacilli; order Lactobacillales; family Lactobacillaceae; genus Lactobacillus; species Lactobacillus sp. A27. The sequence continues at coordinate 9,821 of NZ_JAEHNT010000037.1, read as the reverse complement.
TGATCACTGACAAAGGCTACGATGACAGTTGTATCGTAGTTTATACCAACATGGATCTTGTAAAGTCAGTTACTCCAATTGAAAAGGGTGCTGTTAAGCATTCCCAAAAAGTACAAACTATTGAATTTAATTAGTCATTTTCCCTCTCTCAAATAAAATCTTAATAAGACTAATAAAAAAGTAGTTTTAAATCCTAGCTTCTAAGGTGAAGCTAGGATTTTTTTGTTAAGATAGAAGCAGAGAAAAGATGAGGAGAAATAATGAAAAGATATCGACCAAATACAAAAGCGGTGCTTATAGGAATTATTTTGATGCTGATTGGAATTTTGTGTTGGGTAATTAAAGCCTCGTTTATTCCTAAAGGAGCATTATATTTATTTCCAGTTGGTTTGTTACTAATCTGTGTAGGCGGATTAGAGCTGACAATTACTGCTTTTATAGCTATGAGGAAAAATGATTTAGCAATGAGTGCCCACTTAAAAGAAATTGAAGCTCAAAGAAAAAAGCTGAGGGCAAAAAAGAGTAAAGATAACCTAGACCGGTTAAACCATAATATGCATGAATGAAACAGAGTAATTTTTTAGAAGGGTAGAATAACAATGGATTTTAAAGAAGTTTTTCAAAAAGAGCATGTAACTCGGAAATTTACTAATAGAAAAGTTCCTGAAAATGCGATTGCCGAAATAATTAAAAAGGCACAACAATCACCATCATTGCTTAATTCACAGCCTTGGAGAGCATATGTGTTAGTAGGGGATGCCTTAGAGAAATTTAAACAAGCTTCAATTGAAAATAATGATAATGATATTAAGCCAGATGAAGATTTTGCTTCAATGTTGTCACTTGATTGGGATGTTTTCCCAAGTAGAAACATGGTTACTATGGGTGCATCTCAAAGTTTTTTCTTTAGAAACAAGTTGCAATTATTTTCACATGCTAACAAAACAATGTTTAATGCCCCAGCTATTATTTTCTTAACAGTACCTAAGAAATCACCAGCTTGGTCAGTATTTGATTTGGGTATCTTTGCACAGAGTATCATGCTTTTAGCTATTAACCGCGGATTGGGGATTATGCCAGCTCACTCAATGGTTTCTTATCCAGATCTTGTTAGAAAATACGCTAAGATTCCTGAAGATGAAGCAGTCGGTATGGCTATTGCAATCGGTTATATCGATAAAAATGCGGAAATTAATGATCCGAAATTTATTCCAGCACGTGTGCCTTTTGACAAAATTTATAAGTTAACAAAATAAACCAATTTCACTTGTGCAAAACTGAACTATTATAGTTAATAAATGGTAAAATAGGTTTTAGTAATTAAGTTATAAAAAAGGTGATAATGCTTTGAGTCCAGCTCAGATCGCAACTAATTTAGTTGCAACTTTGTTAATTTTTGTTGTTGCTGCATTCTTTGTTGCTGCAGAGTTTGCTTTAGTACAAACCAGACCTAGTAAACTTGAAGATATGCTGGCTAAGGGTCAGGGCAATAAAAAGAAACTACAACGTGCGCTTCACATGACGCATAATTTGAATGAGTATCTTTCAACCACACAAGTAGGTACTACTCTTGTCGGAGTAGTTTTAGGTTGGTTCTCAGCTGATACATTTGCTGTTATTTTAGCGGATGCATTTCATTTAACTCCAATGAGTGAATCGCTTATTAAGTCAGTGAGTGCGATTTTGGGTGTGATTCTTTTAACCTATTTGGAAGTTGTATTAACTGAAGTCGTTCCTAAGAATATTGCTATTGATAAACCTGTAGAGATGATGATGGCAATTGTTACACCACTTCATATTTTCCACACGGTTGTTTATCCATTTGTATGGCTGCTTAATACTAGTTCTAATGGAATTCTGAAATTAATGGGTTTTGCCCCAGCTGATGAAGAAAATGAGGTTTATTCTCAATCCGAAATTATTAAGTTGTCACGTAATGCGGTGCATGGTGGTTCGCTTGATAAAGAAGACCTCACATACATGGAACGGGCTTTCGAATTAAACGATAAAGTAGCTAAAGATATCATGACTGATAGAACACGTTTATCAGTCCTTGATTCTACTGATATTATCGAATATGCCCTTAAAAAATACTTAGAAGAGGGTTACAGCCGTTTTCCAGTAGTTAGGGATAATGATAAGGATGATGTAGTAGGATATGTCTATGCTTACGATATTGTCCAACAAAGCCAAGTTGATAGCAGTGTTCCAGTAACTAGAATTATCAGAACAATCATTACTGTTCCTGAATCAATGCCAATTCAATATATTTTGCACTTGATGATTTCTAAGCACACTCCAATTGTTTTGGTTGTTGATGAATACGGTGGTACAAGTGGTATTGTTACTGATAAGGATATTTACGAAGAGCTCTTTGGTTCTGTAAAAGATGAAATTGATGATGTTTCTGATGATTACATCATCAAAGATAAAGAAGGTAATGTCCATGTTTCTGGTAAGACTACTTTGTATGACTTTGAACGTTACTTCCATATAGATCTGAAGGCGTTTCAAGATAGTGACATCATTACTATTGGTGGTTATATGATGGAACATTATCCTAACCTTAAGAAGGGTGAAACGATTGAACTAGAAGGTTATAAATTTACGCTTGATAGTATTGAGCAAGGATTTATGCGTTGGTTTATCGTGGCTCCAATTAATGCTAAAGGTAAAGCCAAAGAAAAAACAGAAAATAGTAAGAAATAGAAACTATTCAGAAGAAGCGTCATTTAAGACGCTTTTTTTGTACAAAGATGTTATAATTTCTTAATAATAAGAGTTTTAAACATAAATTGGATTGAGGGGTAGGTAAATTGGTTAAAGCCGACAATATCAACGATATTATTGATCATAAATTATTTTCTGAAGATGACATTCATGAAATGTGTGTCCGTTTAGGTAAGCAACTAACTGAAGATTATGCAGGTAAGAAGCCATTAGTAGTTGGTGCTTTAAAGGGTGCTATTTATTTCTTAACAGATTTGACTCGTCAGATGGATGTCGCTCATCAATTAGATTTTATCGATGTTTCTAGTTACGGTGATGGTTTTGAATCGACTGGTAAGGTCAAGATCGTGACAGATTTAGCCACAGATGCTAAAGATCGTGACGTCTTGATTGTGGAAGATATTGTCGATACTGGTTTGACCTTGAAGTTTATGAAGGATTTAATCAAAAAACGTGGTGCGAAGAGCGTTAAGTGTTGTGCAATGCTTAATAAGGAAGCTCGCAGAAATGTTGACGTTGACCTTGAATACTACGGTTCAAAAGTTGGTAATGAATTTGTAGTAGGTTATGGTTTGGACTTCTTGAACATGTACAGAAACATCCCTTACGTTGGAGTATTAAAGCCTGAAGTTATTCAAAAATATGTGAATAAATAAAAAATAAGGAAGAACCGTTAAAGTTCTTCCTTATTTTGTTTTTGCATATAAAAGTAGATTGGCAAGCCCAATAAAGTTAATCCGATTCCGATGATTGATAAAATGAATTGATTAATAATAGTGGAAACTACGATAAAGATACCACCTAGGATTGAAATGATTGGAATAATTGGGTACCACGGAACTTTAAATGGCCGCCGTAATTCGGGTTCACGTTTTCTTAAAATAATGACGGCAATAGCTAACATGGTATTAAAGGTCCACATGACGAAAACCAGCATATCTGTCAAGACTGTGAAGTTACCCAGTAAAATCATCACGATTGCAATTGCATCTACAATCAATGCTCCCATGACCGGCACGCCAGTGTGAATGTTAGCTTTACCAATTTTATTTGAAAATGGTAAAAGATTATCTTGAGCCAGAATATATGGTGTACGCATCCCCGTTAACATGAAGGCATTAACTGCACCGTAAACGGAGATCAGAATACCTATAGTCACTAATTTACCGCCGAATTGACCGAATAATTTCATCGAAGCCTCAAAGGCAGCATTATTATTGTTTACTAAGTCATGAATTGGCAAGACCGTTAAAAAAGTATAATTTATTAAAACATAAATTAAAGTAATGGCAGACAAACCCAAAATGATTGCACGGGATAAATCTTTCTCAGGATTTTTGACCTCATTGGCCAAGTTGGTGACAACGATCCAACCTTCAAAAGCAAAAAGGGCAGATAGTAATCCTTGACTGATGGCATTAGGAAAAGAAATATTATTTCCAACTGTTAATGGAAAGATGGGAGCTGCAATTTTATTTTGATTGAAGAATCCCCAAATGATAATCAAAACAATTGGAATCACTTTTAAGATGGTGATAACTGACTGCATTTTGCTGGAAAATTTTGTGCCAATTAGGTTAATAGCTAGTAAAAATAATACAAGAAAGATTGCTATTAGATTGGCATATTTGGCATTAATGCCAAATAGTGAAACAAATTGAACACCAAAAATCGAGCTCAATGCTCCAATTTGTGCGGGGAAATAAACAATCATTTGTGCCCAGCCAAATAAAAAGCCCCAGACGCGGCCATAGGTATAATCCAAATATTTAATCGCACCATTAATTTTTAAGCTCGCTGCAATTTCAGAAATTGTTAGTCCCGACGCAATCGAAATTATTCCGGCTAATATCCATACAAAAATTGTGGTTGAACTACTGCCAGTTTGGGCCGTAATTGTTCCAATTTTAAAGAAAACTCCGGCTCCGATAACTGAACCAATTACTGTGGCGAGAGCTTGTCCAAAAGAAATTTGTCTTTTCACATTTTCACCATCCTTAAAAAAGTTAATATATAAATTATTTTAGCACATGAAATATCAAGGGTTGGTATGATTCGCATTTTTGGTTAAAATATTAGCGGGAGGAAAAGTCATGAAAAGGTATCATCATAAATATACTTTACCTGCAATCTTGACTTTATTAATTTTAGCAATTGCATTTCTTTTGATTGGCTTTTTTAATTTTAAAAAGCAAACAACACTGCCACCGGATTCTAATTCTAGTCCGATCGGGATCGAACTGAATCAGGACATAGATTATGTAGATCTGCATAAGTTACAGTCTAATGGCATTTCATTTGTCTATTTGAAGGCAACACAAGGCAGATCTTATTTTGATGAAAATTATTTATCCTATCGAGATCAAATTTTGGGTACACAGCTCGCTTTTGGTAGTGAAATCTCATATAGTAATGAATCAACTGCCTTGCAGCATTATCGTTACTTTTTTAACCAAGTAGGGAATAATACAGGCAGCTTACCTATTTTAATTATTCCGGTAGCCGGACTTAGCAAAAAGTATTTGAAATCAATGAGTAAATTTACCCAGATGTTGCAGCAACGAGGTAAAACGGTAATGGTGGAGCTTGATCAAAAGTATCGCCATTACTTTGATTCAGCAACGTTATTTATGTCGACGGATAAAAAAGCGCCCAATAAATTAAAGTATTCATTTTGGCGTTATACAACTAACGGACGCGTAAAGGATGTTTCTGGCTTAGAAAAAGGCATTACAATGTACGCGTATAACGGAACCGTTAGTCAATATAAACAGAAGTATGGACAATTAACACAATAATGTATCAAGAAAAAATAAAACAAATATTGCTCAAAGAGCATAAAACCGAACCAACAATAATTCAAAAACAAACATACGATGCAATCAAAAATGGAGCTAGCTTAATAGGCTTAGCTAAAACGGGAACAGGCAAGACTTTAGCTTACGCTTTGCCTAGCTTAGAAAGAACGGAAAAAGGTAAAGCTAATAGCGTAGTTATCTTGGCTCCGACTACCGAATTAGCTGTTCAAATTCGGCATGCCATTAATCCTTACTTGCATGCATTAGATGTAAAGGGTGCAACCTTAGTAGGGGCTGGTAATAGAAAGAGACAAGAAGATAATTTAAAGAAAAAACATCCTGAGGTAATTGTAGCTACTCCAGGAAGATTCTTTGATTTCTTTTCTAGTGGTCGGATTAAGGTAGCTCAAATTAAAACTTTGATTATCGATGAAGCAGATGATATTTTGGAATTTGCTAAATTAGAGCTATTGTCTGCATTAGGTCAAAATTTAGGTTCAGATAGTCAAATTTTGCTTTTTGGTGCTACTGATTCAGAGATTACTAGAGATGCAGAAGAATTATTTGCACGTAATTTTCTTTTAGTTGATGTGCGGAATCAGCAGAGTTCAACTACCAAGCATTATTTTTTGCAAGTTGATAATCAACATAAGATTGAATTTTTACAAAGAATGACCAAATTAGATCATTTTAAAGGTATTCTTTTCTTTGATTCTAATGAGACCATGATGCGTTTTGCCGGTATTTTTGGTCATACCAAGACTAAGTTCGAATTATTAGCCAATGAATTTGGTAAGCAGCGTCGTGAAAAGGCCTTAAATGATCTTGCTACAGGAAAAACAAAGTTGCTTTTGGCAACGGATCTTGCTGCGCGTGGTTTGGATATTCCAGGTGTGACCTACGTTATCAATTTTGATATTCCAAGTGAACAAAATACTTATTTGCATAGAGCAGGTAGAACTGGAAGAATGAATGCCACTGGTTATGTGGTCACTTTAGGCGATGATCATGATTTTCGTGATCTGAAGAAACTTTTAGCCGATCAATTGCAGATAGAGCGAGTTTACTTTGCTGGGTATCATTTGACTACTGCTAAACCTAAGAAAAAGAAAGAAAAGAAGCAAGAAGCTGCTGCAGAAGTTAAGCAGGTAGTTAAGAAAAAACAGAAAAAGCACAAGAAACGTAATAAGAAAAATAAGGGATATCATCCACATTATCTGAAGGTGAAAAAATGAATCGATTAGTTAGATGGCTGGAAGATTATGTATTGCCGCTAGCTAATCGTTTAGGACAGATAAGATGGTTAGTTGCGCTAAGGGATGCTTTTGTTTCTTTGATGCCAATCACTATTGCTGGATCGCTAGCTGTTTTGATTAAAAGCTTAGTTGAAGCTGCTAAAGTTCATTTAGGTTGGAATGCATTCGCTTTTGCAATGCAGCCTTTTGTGTCCATTAGCAATTTGGTGTGGCGAGGGACCTTTTCTCTTTTTGCATTTTTCTTTGCGTTGGCATTAGGATACCAGTTAGCTAAAGCTTTTGAAGGAAATAGGTTAGCGGCGGCTATTGTTTCGCTTTCATCCTTTGCTTTAAGTATCGCCAGTTTTGCAAAAATTAAATTTCATGGCGATAGTATTTTGATTAGGGATGCTTTTGATATCAGCCAATTTTCAACAACAGGATTATTTACTGCGATTTTATTTGGCTCGGCTGGGTTCTTTATTTATTGGGCCTGTTATAAAGCAAGAATTATGATTCATTTATCAGCTAATTTGCCACATGCTGAACAAGCGGCCTTTGACTCGATGATTCCTGCGATAATTGCGATCTTTAGTGTCGGTGGAATTAACTATGTATTTCAAGTTCTGACCGGGCAGTATTTTGGTGATTGGCTATTAACCAGTATTCAAATGCCATTGGTTAAATGGGGCCAGGGCTTTGGTACAGTGTTGTTAGTAACAATGTTGGTGCAGGTATTTTGGTTTTTCGGAATCAACGGCTTGGGAGTTTTATCACCAATTTTAGATTCAATCTGGCTAACCGCCCAAAATAGCAATATTACGGCTGTACGTAATGGACATGTTTCACCATATCTTTGGGGCCGTGGATCTTTTGATGTTTTTGCCTGGTTTGGTGGTGCCGGTGGTACATTAATGTTAATCGTTGCAATTTTAATGTTCTCTAAACGCAGTGATTATCGTACGGTAGCTAAAATTGCGCTTGCACCAGGTATTTTCAATATTGGAGAACCAATCTTATTGGGATTGCCTGTTGTTTTAAATCCAGTTTATTTAATTCCATTTGTATTAGCGCCAATAGTTAATGTTGCGTTTTCTTATTGGGTGAGCGTGATGGGGTTAGTCAATCCGGTACAAGTGGCGGTGCCAAGTATTATGCCGCCGATTATTGGTCCCTTTTTAGCCTGCAATTATGACTGGCGTGCGATTGTTTTAAGCATCGTCGATATGTTGATATCTTTAGCAATTTGGACACCTTTTGTTATTGTGGCAGATAAAATTGCAGATACCAATAATCCTAAAACATTTTTTACCACACAATTTTAGAAAAAAAGATTAACTATTACCTTATTTTTTGGTAAAGTTAATCTTAGGTTTGACCCCGTAGTTCATCTGGATAGAACAATGGTCTCCTAAACCGTAGAGGTGAGTTCGAATCTCACCGGGGTCATCAAAAAAGCCATCTGTGATGCAGATGGCTTTTTTTGTAAATATTAACCTAATGGATTGAGCATAATGTAAGTAATCAGGCCCCAGACGATAAAGACGCAGATTAGAGCAGAGTAAAGCAAGCGTCGTCTAAGTTTAGCAGGCTTAGCCTTGTCCAATCCAAATACTAAGCAGAAACTGCCAATGATAATAAATAGAGCTGTAGTAATTAAAAAAATTAAACTAGAATTCATAAATATATCCAACTTTCTGTAAGTACATCTTCAATTAAAACACAGAATTAAGATGCAAGATAGGAATAAATCAGTTATAGTTAAATAAGTTTATCGGAGGGATTTTTATGAAGAAGATTAAAGTAATGACTGTCTTTGGTACAAGACCTGAAGCGATAAAAATGGCACCGCTTGTTTTAAAACTAAAAAAAGATGAGCGCTTTGATGAAGTGACTGTAGTCAGTGCACAACATAGAGAAATGCTAGATCAGGTACTTGATATTTTTAAAATTAAACCTGATTACGACTTTAATATTATGCACAAGAATCAAACTTTGGAAGACATTACTTCGAAAGTTATGATCGATTTGTCAAAGGTTATCAAAGAAGAAAAGCCAGATGTTGTGCTGGTTCACGGTGATACAACGACTAGTTTTGCGGCAGGACTTGCTACCTTTTATCAACAAACTACGTTGGGACATGTGGAAGCTGGACTTAGAACTTGGAATAAGTATTCACCATTTCCTGAAGAAATGAATCGCCAAATGACCGACGATTTGGCTGATTTATATTTTGCTCCAACTGAATTATCTAAGAGCAATTTGATTAAAGAAAATCATAAAGCAGACAATATTTTTGTAACTGGTAATACCGCAATTGATGCATTAGAACAAACTGTGCAAAAAGATTACCATCATGCCGTTATGGATGAAATTACACCAGGCAACAAGGTGATCTTAGTGACTATGCACAGACGTGAAAACCAAGGCGAACCTATGCGCCGCGTCTTCAAGGTGATGCGTCAGGTAATTGATTCACATCCTGATGTGGAGATTATTTATCCGGTACACTTATCACCACGTGTGCAAGAAGTTGCTAACGAAGTTTTAGGCGGCGATCCTCGAATTCACCTGATCGAACCACTTGATGTGGTTGACTTCCACAATTTAGCAAAACGCAGCTACTTTATCATGACTGATTCAGGCGGCGTGCAAGAAGAAGCTCCAAGTTTGGGCAAGCCAGTACTTGTTTTGCGTGATACAACTGAACGTCCCGAAGGCGTGAAGGCTGGTACTTTGAAGCTTGTGGGCACGCAAGTCGACTCAGTTAGAGAGAGTATGCTGGAACTTTTAGAAAATAAAGAAGCATATGACAAGATGGCGAATGCCAAGAATCCATATGGTGACGGTCATGCCAGTGATCGCATTATGGATGCGATTTATTACTATTTCAATAAAGATAAAGTAAAGAAGCCAAAAGATTTTGAATAAGAGCAAAACAAAAAGTAGCAAAATTTAATTTTTGCTACTTTTTTTGGCTCTCTGTCAAATCGTGTTGATAGAAGTCAACTATAATTTAATAATTGGATTAAGCATCAAGCTGCTATGTACCAGCTTG